>DAJY01000113.1:9925-13165 GCA_002499015.1 Euryarchaeota archaeon UBA242 | reverse complement strand
CTACCAGCGAGAACCTATCTCGACGTCGTTTCTGCAATCGGAGATACACCGTTAATCAAATTAAATCAAGTCACTTCTCATCTTCAATATAGTGAAATCTGGGTCAAGTTAGAACGATGCAACCCTGGCGGTTCAATCAAGGACAGAATTGGATTGTATATGGTTTTGGATGCAGAACAAAAGGGATTATTAAAAGCAGGTGGAACTATCATTGAAGCTACTAGTGGAAACACAGGAATTGGACTAGCTATGGTCGCCGCTCAGCGCGGCTACAAATGTATTTTTACAATGCCTGATAAGATGTCTCAAGAAAAAGTAGACTTGCTACGGGCATTAGGTGCTGAAGTCCATATTTGCCCTACCGCTGTTGACAAAGAAGACCCGCGCTCCTACTACGAAGTAGCCGCACGACTTAGCAGGGAGGTCGAGAACTCATGGTACCCAGACCAGTATTCGCATGCAGCAAACCCTCTGGCCCACATCATGTCAACCGGCCCAGAGATTTGGGCTCAGACAGAAGGTAAAATCACCCATTTCGTTGCAACAATGGGTACGGGCGGGACCATCAGTGGTTGCGCCCAATCACTGAATAATCTTTCAAAAGAAGAAGGTAAAACCCCTCCTCGGATAATCGGTGTCGATCCGGTTGGTTCAATCCTCAAAGAATATTTTGAAACTGGTAAAATGGGCATTCCCAATACCTACAAAGTTGAGGGATTTGGCGAAGATTTCATTCCTCCGGCTACAGATTTCACCCATATTGATGAAATTCGCCAAGTTAACGATGAACAATGTTTCATGATGGCTAGAAGATTGGCAAGAAAAGAAGGACTATTCAGCGGAGGTTCTGCTGGTGGTGCAATTCAAATCGCCTTGGAAGTAGCAGAAGAATGCGACCAAAGAGAAGAGAATGCAATGATTGTAGTTATTCTTCCCGACGCTGGAAACCCATATTTGTCGAAGGTATACAACGATGCTTGGCTACGTGAAAATGGCTTTGATGTAGATTCATGGGAGTTTTAATTATGGAAAAAGGAGAATCAACCCGTAGCGTACATGCAGCAATGGACCCTGAACAAGTGACAGGGTCAGTACAACCACCAATTTTTCAAACCTCAACTTATGTCCAAGAAGACTTTTCAGTTCACAAAGGTTACGAATATGCAAGAAGTCAAAATCCAACAAGAGAGGCATTGGAGAAGGCAATGGCTGAATTAGAATCGCCTAATTCTCCAGCGACCGGGATTTGCTTTAGCAGTGGAATGGCGGCTATAACCGCAGTTTCACAATTGCTATCTAGCGGCGACCATATCATCGCATGCGACGACCTATATGGGGGGACAGTGCGTCTTTTCGACCAAGTACTCGCCAGATATGGAATCGAAACAACATACTCTAAACTTTCACCTGGAGACCTAGAAAAAGTAGCCCAACAAAACACCAAAGTTTTGTGGTTGGAAAGCCCAACAAATCCACTCCTTAGTATTCATGATATTAATAAATTAGCTAGTCAAGCAAAGGCACGTGGCTGGATAGTCGTGGTCGACAATACCTTTGCAAGTCCTGTTTTGCAACGGCCATTGGATCTAGGGGCAGATATTGTTTTACATTCTACAACAAAATACATCGGAGGTCATTCTGATGTTGTCGGTGGTTGTGTAATCATACGCGATGAACAATTGATTGAGCGGTTAAAGTTCCTTCAAAATGCAGCGGGTGCAATACCGGGACCATTCGATTGTTTCTTGACACTTCGAGGCATCAGAACTCTTGCACTGAGGATGGAAAGGCACTGTGATAATGCGGAACAAATTACTGAACGCTTAAGCAAAAGGGCAGAAGTAACTCGAATCCTATATCCTGGATTAGCATCACACCCTAATCATCACGTTGCAGCCAGCCAGATGAGGCGTTTTGGAGGAATGATTTCCATTGAACTTGAAGGTGGAGAACTAGCAGCAAGAAAGTTTGCAGCAGCCTTGAAACTATTCTTAACCGCTGAAAGCCTTGGTGGAGTGGAGAGTCTAATCAACCACCCTTGGACTATGACACACGCCGCAATCCCTGAGCAACAGCGAAGAGATGCCGGAATGACACCAGGACTGGTTCGTTTATCAGTAGGAATTGAGGATGTTGAAGATTTGTGGACCGATATAGTCCAAGCATTACAGGCGTCTTCACAATGAAGGTAAACTTGATTCTAGTGATTGATATCAACCGTACAGGATGGAGTTAGGAGCTCCTTGTCCTTCACTAATCGAAGCAGCACCTTCCATCATTTCCTTCAACTGAAGTTCTAATTGTTCAGCCTCCACCAATAAAGGAGCATGATCTAATTCAATAGCCGGTAATAGTGCATTTAGGGTTTCAATCAACACAGCAGCAGCTCGAGCGTCAGGGAATCGAGGGTCAGCCTCGACCATGATTGACATTAAACCAAGACCGCGGCGATGAGCCTCACCCAATATTGCAGCATTTATTCCTTTGATAACGCCCTGTTCAAGTAGAGGGATTCCCATTTCAACCAGTTTGTTGCGCATTTCTTCATTTGCTCCAATACCAACTAAATCGATACCGTCAGTATCGTCATAATCGATTGTAGGTTCAGAACCATTCAAATTTGCCTTCATTCCAGTCTTAGCAAATGCATCAATTACTACTCCAGCCTTGATTTCCTTTTCTTTTGACCATTCAAATAACTTCCAAACAATCTCATGCACTAGTTGTTCAGGAACTACTAATTCACTCATCAATAAAATGATTTGAGTACAACCTTCAAGGGTACATTTTGGTTCACCTGCATAGGCGCGAATAGGAGGCAATGGTACACCATTTTGGATGAGTGAAATAGACGGTAGTCGTGGGTCTACTAATCCACCCACATATTCAAGATCTAAGTGGTCAATCAAATAGTGACCAACAATACTCGATACCATTCCTACTGTTGGAAAACAGGTTATTACCATAGCATTATCGGTTTTTACATCTGCGTTCAAACGAAGCATTGGTCCTTCCATGAATCTGCCACATCATGATTAATGTATCAAACCATTGGCGGGTAAGGTCATGACAAAGCCTTCATCATTAGAGAGGTAAACGACACGGTATGAGCGGCGAAGCAAACAAGACAGCACGGCCGCACCAACTCTCTCCATCAGCATGGAATCGCTACGAGACATGCCCGCGTATGTATTGGTTGAGTCGGCAAGGATTGCCGCGTAAAGCAGGCATGGCTGCATC
>DAJY01000113.1:8793-9791 GCA_002499015.1 Euryarchaeota archaeon UBA242 | reverse complement strand
GCAAGATGGGAAGAAGAAAAAGCATTATTCTTTGCTACACCAAGGCACCCTCAATGGAAGGAAGACAAGTGGAGCGATGCTCTAAGTCAACAAAAAGGTGGTATTATTTTGCTATTAGATCACATTGGTGTACGTGGTTTACCTCATGAGAAAGTTACCACTGCATTATGGAGAAAAATACAATCATTGGTTATCGCAGTTGAAGGTGAATTGAAAACAAGCGATGGTCGTTTGATGGGAAGATTGGATTTACTACTCGCCGATGTTGATGATGAAGGTAAACTCAGTGGGTGGGTAGTTGCAGATTTCAAAACAGGAAGGGCGCCTGAAGGGACACTGAAGAGTGAAGTTAATCGCCAATTACTGATGTACCGAGACATATTATTATCAAATAATCCAAATGCACCACCGGTGATAGCAGAGGGTTGGTACACTAAGACTTCAGCGAAATGGGAAGCGAAAGGAGAGAATGTATTGGAACAGGCTTTTGCTGCATGGGAGAAAACACAACCAACTGCTTTACCGATGGCACCACAAATCGGCGACGAATCCTGCGGTGGCTTCTGTGACTGGAAAGCTTGGTGTCCACATTGGTGGAAATGGCGTAGCGATAATGGGACTCTTCACAAGGCAGATTTCGCCGACGCAGTAATCCTGTTACATGATGTTGACTTGGAATCTGGTGCAGCCGCAATCGAACTATGCGAGCCTCTAGATGATAGTGGCCGTGTATTGCCAAGCGGTGTTCGTAACAGTGCAAAATTCGATGGAAGAGGCTTAGAAGCGTTGAAGGAATTATTGGATACTGGACATCAAGGGCCTATCTTTGTCGGTTCTGTAATGACTCAAGGAAGAGCGTGGAGAATTGGACATTGGTGTGATGTATTGCCGTGGGACCCAATTCCAGACGATATTGAATATCATAGAGAGTATTGATTTCTAATCAATTCTCTAGTAGCATCATCTTCGATTCCTTTTGGCGATAATAACCAATTGAG
>DAJY01000113.1:5316-8531 GCA_002499015.1 Euryarchaeota archaeon UBA242 | reverse complement strand
CAGAAGCATCAGATTTTATTTCTCCATTGACTAACCAACGTTCAACTTCGGTAATACTCCTTCTAAACGAAGAGGGATGGTCGACGGTAAGCCTCCAAAATAATAACATCGAAGCAGCAGCATCAGCAGCGGCAGTGTGAGCGTTTTCTAATGAGATTCCATAGCGTCTGCAGAGTGCTCCTAAATTATGAGGTCGAGCAAGTTTCAGCCTCCTAACAACCTCAAGAGTATCCAAAACAACCTTTGGCTTAGGAGGTAATTTTCCTAAGCGCAGAAATTCCGAATTAATTAATTTCATATCAAAATTTCTGGCATTATGGCCAATGATGACAGAACCTTCTATCAATTCAAACGCCTTATCAGCAATAGTTGAAAAGTCTCCTTCTCCTTTAACATCTGAATCATAAATTCCATGAACATTAGTCGCACCATAGGGAATTGGTATTCTTGGATTGACTAAGGTTTCAAAATGAATTGGCTGTTCATCAGCATCGACTCCTATCAATGCTAATTGAACAATTCTATCACTATTAGTCGAGATGCCAGTAGTCTCCAAATCAAATGCTAAAACCCGCTCACCACTGAGTAAGTCTTGCGCCATAATATCAAACCTGTCACCGAGGCTTCTTAACCAATGTCCTTACTTTGACTAATCCATTTTGAAGTTATAATCAAAATATTACTACACCCACACCCAACAGCATTAGAAACAAGAACTAACCCCATAGGGGTTATGTTGGGGGCGGAAAGGATGAGGGGAACTGCACCTTTACTAATTCTCACAGCCTTGATGATATTGACTTCAGGATTGTCGGGATGTATCAATGCCCTTGATTCAACAGTTGATCCAAGAGCAAGCCTGCAAGCCTACCCCCTGCAAATCCAAGAAGGCGAAATGGTAACCTTTGATGCAAGAGAATCTTCCCCAGTCGAAGGGCTCATCACCAACTACAAATGGGATTTCGGCGATGGCAGTTTAGCAGAAACAGTTGTTGGATTTACTTCACATGCGTATCCAGAGTTCGGCGTTTATACGGTCCGTCTAACCGTCGTCAACGACCAAGGTGGAGAAGATGACTCCACTGCAACGATTAGCGTCAATGGAGCACCACTGGTGAATCTTTCAATTCCAGAAGTAATTAGAGCAGGAGATAGTGTATTCCTTGATGCTAGCAATAGTATTGACCCCGAAGGAGGAGAACTTGACTTTGTATGGGATTTGAATTTGAATAATGATAGCGATGGAGACGCAAATAACCGCAACGATATCGACGCTAATGGAGCCACAGTCTTAGCCCCTACAGACAAGTCTGGAAATATATCCTGTAGTTTAACAATCACCGATATGCAGGGTGCGACAATAACAGAAATATTTACCCTTGAAATTACAACAAGGAGATTTGAAGTTACTTGGATGTCCCAAGAAATAGAATATAGTTGGGAAGAATACCTTGAGCAGGGAGGAGAATGGCAAGGCAATATTACGCCTGGTGATGGTGGCAGAATTCTTTCATTTGAGGCACTGCTTGAATTGGACCCTGATTTGGTAGCACCTCAAGATAATTTTACTTTGATATTAGCAATAACAGAAGATGGATATCGTAAGAGTGCAAATACTGAGGGTGGTAATCTTACAAATAACGAATCGACTTCAGCAATGATAGAAGGTGAAAATATAAATCCTCTCGGCAATAATGGGACAATTGAAGCCGATTCAAGGGCGCAATTATTAGAGATATTGCTTTCACAATCAGGTGCAAGAAAAGGCCAAGGTAACTGGACTTTGACGGTTATTGCCCAACAAGCAGAACCGGATCCAGTGATTGAGGGATTCCCAGACCCAGACCCTGGAAACGATTGGAAATTAACAATCAGAATCATTGTATTGGTTCCGAAAGTAGTAGAAATTGCTTATTAGAGAACTAAGTGGTTTACAGAAAAAGGTATTGAGTAGCACCCACTGCGAAGGAATGGTCAACATGGTAGACACAGTAGAAATCAGTCGCGTTAACATCCGAGACTCACTGTCGGTTGACCTTTCGGTTTGGATGAATAATCCAGATGATTGGCAGTTTCAACCAACCCTATCTGTTGCAGGAAATACCTTCACTGTGAGCAGCAAAGGAACAGGTGCAGCATTAGCATCCATCGAATTAGATGATGAGCAACTCGAAGCAGTACAACGCGACAGATCAGCAGAATTACGGGTCAAATTCCAAGTCCACGGTATGCACGGTAGACTAAAGGATATACACCCAATAATTGCAGATGGTAAAGCTAAGAAATTAGCAACTGCAAACTGGAAGACACAACAACCAGTTACCTTCGAATAAGGTTTGTTTTGTGCCAATTTAGATGGGATACCCATCATTTCTTTGATAAGGGTAGGGTTCAAATTTCAGACTATGCCAAGAAGAGAGGGCAAAGGAAGTCAGAAGAAGGCTCGCTTTGATAGATTAAAGATTGAAATAATGAATTTTGTAACAGCCAATCCAGGTTGTTCAGCCCAATCCATAGTTGCTTGTTTACAACATGATAAGGCAATGCGCAACCACGGATTAACTCCAAGAAAAGTAGGTTTCTTTATTCCAAGGCACCTTGCAAAATCCTTGGTTTGGTGGCAAGATCATAGAGCAGGGCGAAGAGTCTATGGGGAAATCGGCTGTGAAGCTGAACCAATAGATAATAATCTGTAATATTTGGTATTTTTGTCATCTGGGTGGGGCATGGTCTCATGTATGTCGGATTGGCAGCCCATGATATGACTAAGCAGGTTGCGGCCTACTTCGACCTTGATGGCACATTGTTAGATGCTTCAAGCGAGAAGAGTTTGACATCAACTTTGTTCAAACGAAGACCTTGGAGAATACCATTGTCAATTAGCGCTTGGAGTCTAAGATTCATCGGCTCCTTGGTGACTGGAAAATCCGTTTATGATTCTGCAAGAAACCGAGGACATTTTACTATGGCTAGTTGGGAAAATCTTGATAAAATCTCATTGGAATTGGTCGCCAATAAATTATCACAACGTGTTTCTCCTCAAGCAAGACAAAGACTGGATTGGCATCGAGAGCAAGGACATAGATTGGTTCTTGTTACTGCAACAGTCCTGCCAATGGCGGAGGCGATGGCCAAAGAATTAGCAATGGATGGCGTATATGGCTGCGGTCCAGAGAATCGCCAAGGCCGACTATCAGGTTCAGAAAAGGGTTGGT
>DAJY01000113.1:3438-5259 GCA_002499015.1 Euryarchaeota archaeon UBA242 | reverse complement strand
TGTGGAAATCCAGTAGCGGTCAATCCAGAAACCCCTCTGCGTAAATTAGCCGAGCAGAAAGAGTGGACTATTTATTCCTGGAAAGTTTGATTCCTCACATGTATCTCACCTTTATATCAAGTTGAATTAAAGGTAGGTTGATGGATGAAAATATTGCAGATATTAACAGGCAAATGCAAAACAAGAGATTGAATGAGTTGAAGCAATCCCTTGACGAAATCATTTTAGCAAATGGTAAGGCAATTGAACTATTGATACAGATAATTTCTACCAACCCAAAAAGAATGTTGATGGGTAAAGAGAATATCGTTATACGTGGCGACCTTGCCACATATTGTGTTCCAATTGAACCAATATTGAATAGGATGAAATCACCATTTTCTAACGGTGATACAGGCTTCGACACAGTAGAAGTGCATCCCAAAGACCACTTTGTCAGCAATGAAAGTAGAGCCTGTATTCAAGTTGATGCATCAGAAGAAATTCCCGCTGGAGATATAATCGCATCCTATCTTTTAGGTCTTTCAAATGATTTAGCCACTTGGACTAAACCAAACATGAGTCCGTTGCGTGATGCGCTCTTGCAAACTTACGGGCTTACTCTCAGTCCCTTGACCGAACCCCTGGTGAAGTATCTTCATGACACACACGGTGCAACAATGGATATCAAAAGAGGATATCTAAATTTAGCTGGAACAAATGGATTTATTTGGCGTATCGGGTTTGGCAATCCCCTCGTCTATGGGTTTTCATTAGAGATGAAAAAGCCTCGTCAAAAGAATTGGCAGTTAATTTCCGAAGATACACGCCACCTCCCATCTAGTTACCGTTTTGGCAATCTCATTGATGCTGCAGCATTAGTCTCAGAATTTCCTAAATCATTACTTGAAGACGAATGGAGTTCATTCTCATTGGTGCGTAGAATTGTGGGGCAGTATTACAAACCTCTTGCTGCTCAAATTCACAAGGAAAATATCGGTGGAGAGAATCATCACTTGGACCATTCAGATTCACTTGACCAGATATTTTCGCAACTGGATAAGAAAATCGCTAAACTTGCTTCCGCTTGAAGCGTTCCGTCATTATTTGAACGGCTCACCACGACCTTTGAACAAACCAAAACACAGTACTACTGTTTAATTGTTAGGTGGGCCGCGAGAACAATACGCAGCAATTCCAACCATCATTAATCGATTTGAGCGGCCCCACCGCGATTCGAACACGGGTTCGTGGCTCCGCAAGCCACTGTGATATCCAAGCTACACTATGAGGCCTTGGTAATCCGAGCCACCCCCAACTCCTTTTTAATAACGACGGAATTGTTAGGGTGAGGACAATCCAATTGATAAAATTCAAACGGAGAGTTCTTTTTACATCGCTCTGTGGGCAAGATATGGCGGTAACCTTCACCAGACCAGTTGAGTATTCGATGATCGATGGAGCAAATATTGCTTATTATCCAAGAATCTATGATTTATCTCATAAATTCTTTGAGCAATGTTGGTTGGAAATGTGTGGAATTAGCTATTCGGAATTAATCAATACCAATCGGATTGGATTCACAATAGTTCACGCAGAATCTGATTTTTCTGCACCACTGCGATTTGGAGATGAGATCACAGCAACTATTTGGATAGACAATATTGGTAATAAATCATTGACTTGGAATTATTTATTTCATAATCAAAATGGTGATTTATTGTGGACTAGTAAACAAGTAACAGTTTGTGTTGATATAGATTCATTAACTTCACAAACTATTCCACAATACTTGCATGCAGGATTACAAAAGCATCTCAGTGAGGAGATACTGTGAGTGAT
>DAJY01000113.1:0-3192 GCA_002499015.1 Euryarchaeota archaeon UBA242 | reverse complement strand
AAGGAAGATTCTATTCCTGAAGGACCACAATTCCCTTCTGATATTTTAGCGGTTAGGGCAGATAAAAAGGGGCCGCAGACAGTTGCAATTTTGTTGATAATAGGTGCGATACTAATCGCAGGCCAAGCATATGGCGATTGGCAATTAAATTCTGCCCAAGATCTAAGTGATTCTGAAGCCGAAGAGATTCTTGTAGCATTAAACTCACAAGGCGGGGAAGAATTATCTGTTGAGGATTACCAAGATTTCCATGATGCTGCAAGAGATTCAGGCGGATATTTATTGCGAGCCTCCGGATTAGGATTGGCAGCGGTTTTGATTCTTATTGGCGCTCCATTATTGTTCAAACTAAACCCACTTGGTGCTAAGTTGTCGATAGCAGGAGCATCGATCGGTTTCCTCGGCGGAGTTGCTGGAAGTTACCAATTGAATCAAGCAGCGATGGAAACATTGCATGGACCACTCTCATTTACATATGAAATAATGATGTATCTATGTGGCGTTTGTATGGCCATATGTATTGCATTAGCGGTAATGCCGCTATTCAATGCCGCAGCAAGAATGGCTTTGTACGGTAAAGATAAAGTGACTCTAATCCAAGAGCAAGAATGAAAATCATTCACTCTTCGGCCGTGGCCATTTCTTTGCTAAAACTTTCTCTAAGTCTTCATTTAATTTAGCATTCCACCAATCAGAACCCTGCCAAATCGCATACCTTCCTCGTATTCCTCTTAGGTCGGCTCCACTCATCTTACAATTGCGAAAGTTGGATAAATTTAAGCGTGCTTTACGTAGGTCAGTATTTCTAAAATCAGCCCCATCAAAAGCGGATTTCATTAGGTCAGCTCCAACCATCGAGGCCTTACTGAAATCACAATTAGTAAAATCCCCTTCAGTCAAATCAGCATTATCTAAAATTGCTCTTTTGAAACTAGAACCGCAATGTTTTCCACCGCGTAACAAACCATCTGTATGATTTTGGTATGACCAGTCTAATACTTCAACTTCCTTATCAGGGTCATTTGAGTCCGTGCTTCCACCACCAGACATAACCATAGTAAAGCCTCAATTGGATGATCGTTTGTTCAAGTGTTCTCTGCCTTCAGTAGTTAAAATAGCAAATCTATTCTTATCTTCAGTTTTTTCTGGAATTTCTAAGAAACCACGTTCCCTTAGTCTATTTAGGTAAAGGGATAAATTTCCCGGTGGTTCAAAACCAGCGTCTTCAAATAAACCATTTATTATTCTTGGAGGTGCATCGTTTAATGATTCAACTTCTCTTAAGTAGTGTATTGCACCTAACACTTGGTCGGGCTTCTTGGTCAATCTACAATTGGATAATAATGCTGCAAAGGCTGAACCACGCTCAGGTAACCCAGAACTTTTTGCGGCAGCCTGAGCCGCTCCTATTGCGGCTTCTCTTGCATCACGGAGCCTCTCAAGGAGAATAGTCCATGTGTCTTCTTCTTTCACCATTCCAAGCCTTTCATTGACTTCAATCGCAGCACCTTGTAATTCTATTTCAATATCACCAGCGGTAATAGACACTCGATTTGAACCAGCCATGCTCTCTCCTCATAATGAGCGTAGATTAGCGCCTTGATAACCCTTTAGCGACATAATAATTGCAACTCAAACAAGAAATAGTTATTTTGAATGAAATTTTTTACGAAATAATAATAACAATTTGCCAAAATAACCCAATGAGTATAACAAATAATCATTTTTATTCCGTTTCCAATGAAGTTTTTATCCGTAAGTAATTTCAAGGGGAACTATTCCTCGTTGTATAGGGTGGATACTATGCAACGACATAAGCGGGGGGCAGTTTTTCTTTTCATTGCATTATTAGTTCTTAATTCGTGGTCGTCGTTTTTGGTATCTGCTAATGGGCACACAGGCTCACTAAACACCTTTGCTGGCGGTTTTTCTAATATCGATGTCACTTTACAAGGCTCAACAATTGACAATAGTTCTGTTATTGAAATTCCCCGCAATGTAACCTTTGACAGTGCATCTTTCTTCATCAAAGCAGAAGCGGCTGAAACTAGTCCTGGTAGCATATGGCTAGATATTGATCAAGATGGTAGTACTGAATGGGCATTTACAGGCACAGGGTATGGAAATTTTGCAAATCAAAATACATTTAATGATTCATCTACATACAAAGTGCTCCCAACAAATGGATCAAATTGGTCTACCTCGGATCCCATTTTGTTACCACATGCCGCTTCATTGTATACAGCGGATTTGAATATGTCATTTTCTCCACAAATAGGAGGGGGAATGTTGCAATTGGGGCAACTTTCTGACATGGTGATAGGCGACTTCAATAATGATTCAAATGCAGATGTAGTAC
Organism: Euryarchaeota archaeon UBA242; assembly: GCA_002499015.1. Classification (GTDB taxonomy): domain Archaea; phylum Thermoplasmatota; class Poseidoniia; order Poseidoniales; family Poseidoniaceae; genus MGIIa-L1. Next base: position 833 of record DAJY01000113.1, on the reverse strand, counting down.
TTCTCTCTCATTCAAATAATACAACGGCTGTAGGCACAGCGATATCTTTTGTAACTTGGAATGCAACTAGTGGTTTGACAAATACCTCTTGGACTGCTACATGTGACAATGCAACATATTCCAATGTAGCAGATCTGAACAATGACGGATTAGACGACGTTGCAACATTTTCCTTAGCCGATGATTTGGCATGCATTCATGTAACAAATGCATCAACAGGAATTCCAGGCCCGAAATTAGAAATTAAATTACTTGGAGGTGCTAGAGATGCAGGCTTTGCAGATTTCACAACCGATGGCTTTGCAGACCTAATTTCTATCCACCCAAACGGCATAATATCCATACGTAAATATTCCAACAAAACGAATTCATTTAACACTAATTTAACAGCCACGGTATATGGTGATGGTGTTACAACCGCAGCAAATCTATCCCAGGTTTTCATAGGTAGCGTTAGAATGGGAGGAAATATTTCTGCAGTAGTAGTGGATAATACTGGCTACGGGAGCGAGGTTATATGGTTGGGGGCTTCACCATATGTGACAACTAATACTTTTGATGGTTTGGGGCTGAATATTATTGCAGGAGATATTGACAATGATGGCGACATGGATTTCGTCTCGGAAAGACCCCAAGGCGGCTCATCAGTGACAAAACTGGGCTGGCAAGGCTGGGATACTGATAACAGTAATCGCAATGCAAATCTGGTAAATGCAACAATTGCAGACCATGATGGCGACGGCAATAATTCACTGATGATGGTATCACCAGGTACGCCTGATGGTAATGCCAGTACAGTAGAAGGCCAAATTGAATTTAAGGACATTTACTAT
>DAJY01000078.1:1041-7309 GCA_002499015.1 Euryarchaeota archaeon UBA242 | reverse complement strand
CCTACAGAAGTCACAACATCTGAGTTATCTGACGCCATAACATCAACACTAGCGGGAAAAACACCAGATGTTGTTGAAACAGATTCAATTGGTTGTTCTATAAAATGGAAGATGTGAGTTCGATAAGAACTTGTAATGAACAAACTACCGTTCACGAATCTAAGAGGTCTATTGCCTCGGTCAGCAAAGTCTGGTTAGCCCAGTACACTTTACTTCTCCACAATGTTTTACCATCTCCATCAATCAAAGTAAATGATGGAGTTACGGGGCTATCAAAAGCAGTACTGTAACTATAATCTGTATTTTGTCCAGTATCCATATCTATTGCAGATTGCCCTTCATCTGGAATCAATACTGGCCACAGGGACTGCGTTGAACTATTTTCGGACGCATATACGTCAATTACTTGTTCTCTTGATTCAAAAGAAGGATATCTGTGGATACTGATTATTCTAGTATCATTGGATATGTTTCCTTCTCGCATTGAGTCGGCAATCATTCCGGTCCAATCATGACAACCCGAGCAACCAGTAGCAACCCATAGAATCAGAGTCTTTTCCCCATCAGCATCAGCCAGTAAATCCATCTGCTGGCCTCTATCTATATCTCGTCCAGCAGTATCTGCTATCAAGTTTAATTTCTCAGGTAGTTCAGTTTCTTGTTCCATTTCTTCCCCAGTAGCACTCATCTCTTGAGAATTAATACAACCAGGGACGATTAGTAGTAAAATTATGACAAAACTGATTGCCTGTAGATTAGCCGCCATAGCAATGATTTAACAGATTGACATTTGAAGACTTGTTTAAATTCTAATCCAATGTAATTGACAAACATTCCAATTTTCAATGATACAATAGCACATACCAATCAATTTCCTATTTTTATCCCAAATCTACAACAAGTCCCGGCCGCCCGTTGCAGATTGGTCAAATGGATATAGCGGGCGGGTTCTGGCAACAGATAGACAGTTGGGCAAGTCCCGTAATAGGGGCTTTACTAATCCCCATCGCCATTTTTTTGCTACTATTCGGTTCAAAATACATCAAAGTATTTTCATTCTTTATCGGTTGCTCACTGGGTTTTTTGTCCAGTTCAATGCTATATGGCCAATTAGGAGATCTGGTGACTATACCTGCTGCTAATTTCACACTCATTGCGACAATTGGTTGTGGGGTGTTATCCTTATTACTCATTGGTTTGGTATCAGTTACAGTGACAATTTCCATTTCACTCTATGTGATGTTTGGGTTAATGTCTGTATTAGAAAGCAATGGGTATGATTTAGAATTAGAATTACTAGGTGGCGGATTATTCCTTCTTTCATATTTTATGAATCGTTTTTTGAGAAAGAATGTGTATGTTTTTGGATCTGCAGCACTGGGTGCTTTAATGACAATATACGGCATCCTAATGATTTTTGGGCGAATACCATCTCAGGTCGACTTGGGCGGTTTAATAATACAAATCGGCGTCTTTGGGTTATTCATAAGTTCATTTACATTCCAACTATATCAAATTAAGAAAATGAAAAAAGAGGAAGAGGACGAAGAACTTAGAACCGTACCAAAATACCTTGAAAAGAATAACTAGAGTAGGGATATACTGCAATAATTACAGACCAATACTGATTTTCACTCAGCAGGAATGGCAGTGGGGCAAGTATTCCACCCTAATATCCGGTAAAACGGACAGTAGCCAAATGTTGAGGTGAAGACGCTCCATGCCCCTAAAATCAAAAATGCGATTTCCCAATTAGCGTTTGCAAAGTAATCAAAAGTGACCAAGCCCAAGCCAGCAATCATTCGGGTAGTTCGATCAAAAACACTTAGATTCATATAAATTCCTCACACCTTTGCCATTACTCCACTTACCACATTAAATGGTTCAAATAGATGTTTCCAAGGGAGGCTTTCCGACCCAGTCATCTCATATGCTTGTTGAATCAATGCCATTGAAGCGATTCGCGGAACTAAACCTTTCAAATAATAATCAATCCATGTGTGCAGGTAAGCTCTCTGAGATTTGGGTAAATCCTTTGGCAATCGCCCAACAGCGCGACGTAAAGCGGCTGCGACATATCTCTTCTCAACATTATGCCCCATGTGCTCTTGAGCCATAGTAATATATTCCAATGCCAATTCACCAATCAATTTGTTTTCAGGGTTTACTGCCAACAAATTTCCAAGTATTCGAGTAGATTTAGGTGAGCGGCTTTGCAATAGCAGTTTGTGTTCACTGTGAAATTGCTGTAAACTAAATATGGTCCAACCTTTGTCCTCATATTTCCACCACAGGTCCATCATTGCAACACGAGCAAGAAAGTTTTCAGCCTGAATTGGTTCACTCAAGCGCCCTTCTTCAATAGCAGGGATGTGTGGGTAAAGGGTAGTGAATATCATTGAGAAAAGACCGGTCCCATTTTTTTGCGGGTGGTTATTTTCACTGTAAACCTTAACTCGCTCAAGGCCACAACTAGGAGAGCCTTTCTTGAAAACAATCCCCGATATTTTTTGATTGATCAAAGAATCAGATTGTAATTCACTCCATTCAGCCATTTTTTGAGTATAGTCTTTGCCAGATTTAGGTTCAACAAGACGGATTCCAAGCGGGCTATCTACCAGTCTTATTGTAGGTCTAGGGGTGCCTAGTCCAATGCCTACTTCCGGGCAAAAAGAAACCTTTTCAATAAAATTATTTAGCCGGTTAAATAACGCAAAATTACAATGTCCACCATTATAGCGCACATTTTGTCCCAATAAACATGCAGAAACTGCTATTTTAGGTAAGGATTCAGAATGCACCATACCTTTGCCATATTGGTACGGTATATATACGATAGTTTACTACCAAGGGTTGCAAATTGAATAAAATCACCATGGATATTTCAAATTCCATAAGATTCCATCATTGATAATAACTTGGATTGCGAACATCATTGCCCCAATAATTGGCCAAATCGTTCCAGGCTGAATTTTATTCCGATGAGCACTCAAAGCAAACATTCCAAGAAGTATGTTTCCTAAACAAACAAGTAATAGATTTCCAATAACCAACCATTTTGTCCAAGAGTAATCGGTACGGATGTGGAATGCGGTTAATTCAAGCCAAAGGCAAGAAGGAATCAAGATCAATAAGAAAGCAATAAGCAAGCGAGTATGCCCGCCGTCATTTCCGCTAGTCCAAGGCCATTGAACTGTTTCTACGGCTGCAGCATCCCACCGGTAGAGGAAATGCCACCACATTATCAGGAATCCAATCGTTGCAATGAACATACATACGACATTAATCGGCTGCCAAGATTCAGGAATACCGCCCCACAGTAGATCTGGATTATCCATTCGATAAACTCCAATGACATATGATGCCAATACCATTGGACCCAATATGTATAGCATCATCCGGATAGTCTCACGCTTTATTTCCATAGAATAATTACAGATTGGCGATGTATAATATCTTGTTTACTTTCATGTATATCAATTGATTGATGTAGAAAATACTATGGAACTGCACGTGAAGGAAATAATATGGTCGATGCGAAGCCAATGCAACCGCAAGAAGCCCCGCTCGCTGCCCACCTACAACCACCCACAATGCAACCTAGTGTTGTTGGCGGCGATCTGTATACTGCCGAGGTAACGATTACCGCCCACCATACGGAGCCTGTAAAACACGCCCATAGCCATACTGTTTGGATTAGCACAGGCTTAATTGTAGTCGCTATACTTTTGGCAATGTTTGGGGCGTTATCAGATAATTGGGCTGTTGAAGAGGAATCAGAAACCATTGAGGGACTTGGGACTGAGGTTACAATAAAAACTGAAAGTAAAATTGGCCTTGACGATTTCTCATCTACTGTGTGTATCAATGATAATTGCACTATAGAGACCTTTGATTTGGGTAGTGTATATGACAATTGTACATCAAATGCTGCAGACCTGGAATTAACTTCATCTGAAACAGAAGAAATTTGTGGCGTCTTAGGAGATACGGCAAGAGCAGGACTTACTGGAATGATTTTTATCACAATGGGTATTTGTGTAATGCTAACCACTCTTCTTGCTACGTTTATGAGTACACGCGGTACTGTATTACCCTATGCTCAGTACTATCCATTTGGAGGCGCTGCACTCACTCTTGTCGGCGTCGTTGCTTGGAAAACAATATTGCCCGAGGGCGATGCCAGTTTAGGATATAGCGCTTGGATGACTATTGCCAGTATTGTTTTGGCAACAGCGGCTGGTGGGTATACAGTGTACATGGGGATGACTCCACGAATACCAGGGCTAGGTGTACGCGCTCTAATAACGGACCCAGATGCTAGAGAGTTTGTGTTGCGAGAAAATGCAATGGGCACCAAATCTACTTCTCTTGTCGAACAAGGTAAAGTTCTCCGTTTAGTACATACTAAATTGGACAAGGGGGATATAGTTGTAGAAGATCATTTTATTATTCAGAAAGAATCTTTAACAGGTTTCACTCATTATCGCTATGATTGGCTTGATAATGGTAAATACATGTGGTGGTTGATGACCGCATTTGGAATTATTTCATTATTCAAAGATTCTCAACAATCACCATTGCTCTTAATAGGAGTCTTACTATCATTGGCTCAATTATTTGATCCGGAATTATTGTCGTTTGAAACCAATTCAAGACGGCATCGTTTGCTTCTGTACAGACAGGATTCAAACCGAGAGTTAACTAATTTTAGCATGAATCAAATTGATTCCAAAATGCAACAATTGCTTAGTGGTGGGCAATTAGATGGCAGCAGTGTCGAGGTCAAAGCAGCAGAAATCGAGGAAAAAAGATCTGCTGAAATCATAGCGAAGCAGGAAGCCGCAGCTGCGCTTGAACTTGCTAAGGTTTCTGCCGCGACAGCACCAGAAATTGCACCCATTCCAACCCCAATTGCAATACCTGGGATAGAACCACCTCAACCGCCAATTGCTGAGGCAGAGACGATTGTGGAATGGCCTGAAGTAGTTATTCCGGCACCTCCAGCGCCAACTGAGGTACAATCATCATTGCCGCCACCATTGCCACTACCACCTCAAGCGCAACCATTACCGCCACTGCCGCTCATCGATGAACCATTGCCACCACCACCTCAAGCGCCACCATTACCGCCACTGCCACTCATCGATGAACCATTACCTCCACCGCCACCATTGTGGGGGAATTAAACAATACACCCGATTCAGGCCAACCTTTGCTTAAACAGGTTTACAAAATGAAACATTAAGGGTGAAAGTGGAGCACGGTGAGAGATTTGAACTCCCGTTTCAGGGTCTGCAACCCCGCTCATAACCGCTCTGACAACCGTGCAACATCTAATCGGATTGGCCTGCCCTATTTCAACGCGTCTTTGTATTATATTGCAATTCCGTTGCAACTAATTTCCAATAACCAATATAAGGTCAAGATTTTATGTATGCTGCCATTAACAAAAACGAGCGAAGATGGCGGATGGCGAAGATACGCGGCAACACGGCAGTTCAGAACCGGACCTCTCAAACAAGTACCAAGTCAAAGTCAGTCTTCCGGGCGAAGAGATCCCAGAATCATATTTCAAATGTAGATATGATGTGTTGCGCCAACCTCTCGGCTTTCCCATTGGCAGTGAGCGCTTGATAGATGATAGCGAAGCAATACATGCATGGGTGGAAAAAGAAGGCCTTGTTCTATCCGTTGGCCGAGCCCACCTTATTGACGAATCAAGTGATGGTAGTGCCGCTGACCACGCAGGCCCAGGCGCGAGTATTTGCCCGGCATTTGGCCCACTTCAAACCAAAACTACACAAAATCGCCCCTCGATTCAAATCAGACAAATGGGAACTAGGCAACAGGGCAGGAGGCAAGGACTCGCTTCAATCGTACTTTCTACTTTGGAAGCAAACTCTATACAACACTTTTCGGCTAAAACAGGCTTCTTACAGGCTCGCGAGGCGGCGTTTTCATTCTATCACTCGCAGCACTGGCAGATGATCGACTCACCATATGTAATTGAAAAAATCGGCCCACATCATTCTATGATGAAGCGGTTTTGAACTCAATCCTTGATAAACGGTTGATTTTTACCAACTTATGGCATAGAAGACAAACTGCGACCCAATATGGCAATTGTCAAAGTGATTGGAGATGAATACGTGATACAAAGCAATACCAACAAGAACGAGTCTTGTTATACTAAATCAAACAGCCTTGAGAGTATGGTGGCCTCAGAGTCCGAGCAGAAGAAGCGGATAAAGAGCTACATTGAAGC
>DAJY01000078.1:0-826 GCA_002499015.1 Euryarchaeota archaeon UBA242 | reverse complement strand
GCTCCCGAATTACTGCGGAGATCTGTTTGGAATTGGAGGGGGGCTGATCCTTACTTTTCAGAAAGACTGTCTCTTTGGTTAGACAAAGAGTGCCTATGGACTCCATTTCACGAGATAATCCCGGAATCGAAAAACACAGTGTTAGATCGTCCTGCTGTCAAAGCTCCTCCTCAACACATCAGCTCCATTCACAAAGAACTATTTTCTCGATTAGAAGAAAAATTCGATGGCGATTATAACCGGTGGGATGCGGCGATTAGGGATCAATTCATTGTATTGGGTATGTTAGCAATCGCCGGAAAAGGAGGCGAAAAGCAAGGTAGAATGGTTCACAACCTCGGAATTAGTGAGGGAGAAAATGGCCTAATACAAGGATCAAATGCAATTAGAGCTGCAAAAATAGCAATCTCTCGAATGGCAAAACCAATGAAAATCTTCAACCCTGCAAAAGGCCATGGTTATGAGAGGGTTCACAGTTTTAGTGATTCAAATACATCTGATTTAGTTGCCCGATATGTTCTCAGCCATGATGCTTCAACATTATTGCCACAATCCCTATTGCGGAATAGTTACGATTGAGGCATTCCATAGCACCCTTCATATAGGGTCGTGCTGTTCCAATTGTTAGAGGGAACGAAGGGTTCCCTACGATCAACCCGTGGAATACGATGCAATTGGAGAACATAATCAAGGAATATAATAAAGCGAATAAACAAGACACTGCGAGCCAGTGTCACGCCCTCTCAGCAGTGCTTGAGAGCCGTCTAAATCGCTTTAATAATACCTTGAAAACAACTCGAAGCCAGTGCGCAGCATCGTATATATC
>DAJY01000091.1:3924-4426 GCA_002499015.1 Euryarchaeota archaeon UBA242 | reverse complement strand
ACTTATTTTCTTTGACGCTGATGATGGAACTCATGGAAGAGAACTATGGGTAACTGATGGAACTACTATTGGTACTCATCTTGTACAGGATATATCTTTTCAGAATAGTATAGATGTAAACTCAGTATTGGTTCCATTCATGCAAGGCGTTGTATTTACTACTGTTTCTAATACAATACATTGGGCTAATTCAAGCGATATTGTTGAACTTTCACAAATTCCAACATTTGATGATGCAACTCAATCTATTTTGAGTTCAAGTTTTTCGGAACTATCTGTAGATGCCTTCTCAATACTTGATAGCGATGCTGATAACCTTTGGTTTATTGCTAAGGATTCAAATGGCGATCTTGAACCATTTCAATTATCAACAAGTGGACTACTAACTGCATATGATGTCAATCCAAATGGAAACTCATTAGCACAATTTAGTGTTTCTACAGAACAAGGATTGGTGGTAGTTGCTACTGCAAACTATGGAAGACAATTGGCATTACTAAGT
>DAJY01000091.1:0-3745 GCA_002499015.1 Euryarchaeota archaeon UBA242 | reverse complement strand
ACTGGTCTAGGCTTGCATTTACTTTCTAGTAAGATAATTTTCGATGCACAAACAACTGGTGTAAATCCAACGCTTTGGTCTTATGATTTCCATAACGGAATGACTACTTCACTGTCTACTGAGATTGTAATACCTGGTGAAAGGACTGAAGCTGTAATCAATGGTGGAAAGATATTCTTTGATTGCGTGACCACTGCCTTTGGTAGTGAATTATGTAGCAGTGATGGCACAATTGACGGCACCGTCGTTGTTACAGATTTACGCAGTGGAGTTGCTGATTCTGATGTTAGGCATATCTCTATAATTGGAGATCATATTGTTTTTATCGCCTCAGCTGACGATATTGGATTTGCTTTGTGGTCACTTGATTCATCAGGAACTATTCAATTGCAATACGATCCATATCAAGGGAGTGGCAACAATTCAGATAGTGGCCAATATGGCAATATGATCGTCACCGATACTCAGGTTATCTTCGTAGCATTAGATGGGCAAAATGGTAACGAGTTATACGCATGGACACACTTACAATTAACAGATGGATGGTTGATTTGGTAAAGTAAAAACTTCACTACTTACGGTCTATGCAGTAAGGGCAGGACTCTCCTACAACATATTCAGGAGAGTTCTGTTCTTCCTCAGAGTTAGGTTCCCTGCATGTAAAGCATTGAGCGAATCCTGTTTCTTCAAGTTGAGGATTAACCGAGACTCTCTGATCAAAAACAAAACAATCACCAACCCAATGCGCTCCTCCTACTTCCTCGAAGTATCCTAGGACACCGCCTTTGAGTTGGTATACGTTTTTGAATCCTTGATTGAGCATTATCGCACTTGCCTTTTCACAGCGAACTCCTCCTGTGCAGTACATTACGATTGGAATGTCCTCCAACTCTTCTAGTAATGCTTCCACTGCTTGAGGAAATTGACGGAATGATTTGAGATTTAGATCAATGGCATTCTCAAAGGTACCAACGCGTAATTCGTAACCGTTCCTAGCATCGATTACTGCTATCTCTCGTCCCTCGTCTAACCATTTCTTGAATTCAGTTGGCGTAATATCTTCACCGGTGAAACGAGCAGGCTGGATCTCGTCCATTCCCACTGAAATGATTTCCTTCTTGAGTCGTACATTCATACGATTAAAAGGCTGATAATCAGTGTATGAACGCTTCAGAGTGATACCAGCTAATCTCTGATCCTTTTCTAATTCACTAATGAATTTGTTAACATTTGGTTCACTCGCTGCTAAGAAGAAATTTATTCCTTCTGTTGAAAGTAATATTGTTCCTTTCAATTCAAGCGTTGCGCACAACTCTTGTAGCGGTTTACGCAACTCATCGCGGTCAGGTAAATCAACAAAGCGATAACCTGCTATGTTGACTATCAGTTCGCCCATAAGTTGGGCTGAAATCTATTGTTCTTCAACTTCTCCATGAGTGTTTTGAGGCCAGAGGATGTCTCCAACCTTGACCAAATGCACGTTTTGAAACTCTTGGTGCTGGCGACATTTGCCATCTCTTATGCTCATTTTTCTCTAAGCGATTTAGTACTTCTATTACCGTTTTTAGTTCAAAACCTAATTGTGCAATTGAGCGAATATCCAAGCCATCCTCTATGTGTGCTTCGAGTATTCCATCTAGTATTGGATATGCAGGTAGTGAATCTTCATCTTTTTGATTTGGCGCTAATTCTGCACTTGGTGGTTTAGTTAGAGTTGATTGGTTAACAGGGGCTTCTTTTCCAGCCCTTAATGCTCGGGAGTTAAACAACTCAGCCAGTGCATAGACTTCCATTTTGTAAAGGTCTCCTAGTGGAGTATAACCACCGGCCATATCACCATAGAGTGTGCAATATCCTTGTGCTAGTTCGGATTTATTACCTGTTGCAATAGCCATACTGCCCTGAGAATTTGCATGACCCATAATGATTATAGCGCGTAATCTCGCCTGCAAGTTTTCACTTGCAACAGGATTACCAGCAGATAAAATATCACCGATGCTACTTTCAACTGCTTTGTGTAAATCATCGATTTCACGAATTGAGAAGTTTAGACCTAATGCCTTCGCAGTATAATGTGCATCATCAATAGAATGTTGGCTGGAATGACGGCTCGGCATTGCGATTGCAGTAACATTCTCTGGCCCTACCGCTGCTGCAGCAACACAAGCTGCTACAGCAGAATCGATACCACCGGATAATCCCAGTACCACTGAAGTGATACCAGATTTTCTACAGTAATCAAACAAACCAGTGACTACTGCATCGGCTAATTCTTCAACTAAATGCTTAGCATCATCATGCCCATCATCATCACTTGAAAGATGTTTTATTTGGTCACTACCAATATTGATTGAATCTTCCGAATCAGAAGCAATCCATTGGCAATTCTGTGGACTATCAAGGTCGACTAAAAGCACTCCTTCTTGCCAAGCAGGAGCGATTACTACTTGCCCGTCTGGCCATGCTATCAAAGAGCATCCGTCAAATAATAAATCATCATTTGCTCCTACTTGATTTGCTAATAGGAATGGATGTCCGAGTATCTTTGCTGCTGTACGACTTACGTGAACTCTAGTACTGACTTTATCTGAATGGAACGGTGAGGCACTAAGATTGACTGTTGCAGAAAGTTCTACTCCTTGCCGTCCCCATTCAGCAAGATGTTCAATCGGGTCTGCTGCATATGCTGAAGGAGTTTGTCCTGCTGCTTGCCAAGCGTCTTCACAAACTGTAACACCGAAATCCATTCCACCGATTGTTCGTGCAATACCTGAACGGGTATCTGCTTTGAAATAACGAGCCTCATCAAATACATCGTAAGTTGGTAATAATTGTTTTTTAGCAATCACTCTACTGCTACCTTTACCTCTTGTTTTGCCGCCATCTGGTCCTGCTAAAACAACACCATTGAATGGTAATTGTCTATCGTTTTCTGCAGCGATTGGAGTCCCGACTAACACTGGTAAATCAACATCGAGTTGACTAGCCATTTTTTGTGATTTGTTAATGAAATCAGTTTGTAATAATAAATCTCGCGGCGGATAGCCACAAATTGCTAATTCAGTAGTAATAGCAACGCTAGCTCCATTCATTTTTGCTTGAGATGCTAATCCTTCTATACGCTTAGCATTGCCCTCTAAATCTCCAACAGTTGGATCGAGTTGTAGTAATCCGACAAGATTGCTCAAAGTAAATCACCTCTTAAGAAAACTGTACAATATTACCTTCAGCATCTTTGTACCACCATTCATTGGTCTCTTTATCATGATACCACCAATAACCATCAGCACCTAATTCCCATTTACTTTCAGTTACTTCTCCCTGAACTTGGGTTTGAACTACCGCTACTGCTGCTGATTGGGTCATTTGAACTTCTTCTTCGTATTCATCTTCATCATCCTCTAATTCGGATGAGTATTCATCCCAATCATAATGCTCCTTACTGCCCTTATTATTGGTTAATCTCTTAGCCCAAATCAATCCTGTGATAATAATTGAAAGGAATAGAATCGCAACAAATGTACCCAAAACAGGGTGGACATCGCCAAAGATTCTCTCACCGGTTGTCACCTCCCTCTCGGGCCTAACATCAATCGATGGGCCATTAGCAGTCTCTCCATCTTCAAGAGTAACCTCAATCCACTGCAATCCTGAACTTTCAGGACCCCAATCTAGGCTGATGATTCCGATACCACCCTTTGGAACATCAATACTGGTTCGCCGAACTGTCGTGCGTGTTCCATCT
>DAJY01000022.1:404-6455 GCA_002499015.1 Euryarchaeota archaeon UBA242 | reverse complement strand
CAATATGCAGAGGAAGTCGCTGATCTGCTTAAAGAAAAGGAGATTCGTGTATTGGTAGATGACGGAGATGATACGATTGGCAAGAAGATTCGTACCCACAGGAAAATGCAACCTGCCTACATGGTCATCCTTGGAGAAGGTGAGGCTGAGAACAGAACTGTGAGCCTAAGGGCAAGAAATGGTGACCAAATCTCCAATTTGCCTCTAGACCAGTTCATAGATGACCTAATGGCCGAGATTTCTAATAAGGAATCACAGCCATGCTTGGTTCCTATCCAGCAGCAATCTGAAGTCTGATGGCTAAATTATAATGGGTTTGAAAATATCTCTTTTGTATTATTGTAGACCATAAGGTGAAATGCAAAAAGAATGAGCAGAGATTATGAGCGCACCTCCTATCATCACTGAGTTTTCAGTGGAGGCTCTAGTGCCCTTGTTTTTTGCAATATCTGCGGCCTTGTTATTTTGGAATAGAATCGTTCCAAGACAACTACGAGGTTTACAAGTTGCCTTTGAAACTGGTGACAAAAGATATGAAGTTCACAAAGTTACACAATCACTACAAGATGCCAAAGATTTACTCACTAGCAAATATATGAGGTTCGGAGTTTCTTCATATCTATTCGCATTGACAGGGACTCTTCTGCTCTTTTTTGAATATCTGATGATTCGTTTTGAGATTTATTCGGGCTATCATGCACAAACATTAGCATTGGCACTACTGATGATAATCTGGCCTGCAGTTGTCTCAAGTGGTGCATCTCTTGGCGCTCAAGTCATCAAACCACTCGGCAATACAAGAGCGACTTTACAAGATTCTTCGATTTGGAGAACATATTCATATTTGTTATTAGCAATCGTTTGGTTTGGTTTGGTCGCTATCATCGCTTTGGTTTTAAATCTTAATAATGTACCACGGAGTCGTATTTTCTCGATAGCTGCATTTACTGCTTTCGCACCAGCAGTATTAGCCTACGGCAGAATACTAGGTTCTTCATGGCAAGCGCTACATCAGTCTAGCAAAAAAATTGCTGCTGGAGAACCTTCACCCTTCCACAACCACATCCCATCTACAAAACAAATCGCCGTCGCTTCAATCGTAAAATGGAATCTAATAGCAATGCCGTTTGTCGCAATTAATACTGTGCTTTCTCTAATTGCACTATTATATGACCCAACTCTATTTGTTCACTCCGATAGGGTAATCGGGCTTCCAGAGTATAGTATTCAATCAACAATAATGGAGGAAGGAGGTTTGCTCGGATTTGGATTAATTGAACTATTCGCACATATTCCTCAAGCCGGCATTAGAGTTCCAATCGTCACTGCAATGCTCCTTTTCCTCCTTCTCAACGTAGCATTAATTGGATTCCTATTCATCTATGAAGTTGCAAGGATTCTTTTCCTCGATATCCATGATGTTTCTGGTAGAGGAGGGATAAGGTTAGCTGATTCAAGGTTATTAAGAGCAGAAATCTCCGTCCAAGCAAAGGTTCTAAATTTTTGTTTCACCGGATTTGCTGGACAAAGTATGCTATTGCTCTCGCTGGCAATGATAACATTCTGGGATTCAAGTTTTCTACCTCAAGGTGAAACATGTGGCTCTTGGGAGAATAGCGTTTGCGGCATACTGACAAAGGATGGTTTGGAAGAATTAACATGGATGTTAGCTGCAGGCGGTCAAGTCTCTTTCCTCTTTGTATGGGCAGGTTCTATCAACCGAGGCAGTAAATTAGAAGACATTAACTTTGATGCTTCGATGAGTGAAAACAGAGAGATGCTAACTCAATTGGAAGATAAAATATACCTCAAACAAAAACCGATTTCACAACTAATCGCTGATGATGAATGGGATCGGTTATTCAAACAACTGGACATAATTTTAGAAGGGCATGGAGAAGAATTAGAGGGGCTTGACCTAGTTAGGAGAATTAGTGCCAAAATGACCGTATATTGTAGTCTTGGACGTTGGGATGAGGCTGAAGAGGGAGCTGTTTCATTACTGGCCTTGCGCGGTGGTAGAGAGGCTCAAATCGCCAGACTGGTGCTAACTGCTGCTAGCCTTGCTCAAAGAGATTTAGCAGAAGCCAAACCTCGCTTAGCATTCTTATCTGCTGATGACATTGAAGGTGCTAGGCTACAATGGTTTGCCAGTATTATAAGCCCTAAATCAAGAAAACTTTCACCTGAATTCCATGCAATGCTTGCTGTAGACCCACTGACTAAGAGAAATATGGACTTGATAAAGAGATTGAGCACTGGTACTTCTGTCAGTAAATTGAAACCACATAATAATCCTGCAGGAAGGATGCAATTTTTAGGAGATATTGCTAGGCTAAGATTAGAAGGGCAATATGAAAGAGCAATCAATTTACTTGAGGAGTTTATTGAGGAAAATAAGATTAAAGAATGGCCACATGGAAACTTAGTTCGTGCTTTAATTAACTACGACGAAGGTCGAATTAATACCGCCGCAGATATGACTGAGAAATTATTTGATACAAATTCACGCCATCCGCATATTCGCACATTTATTCATCATTTAGCCACAATCGGCCATACTGAATATTCATTGAATGAAGAAACTGGAATGGAATGGTGTACTGATTCAGGATTGGATTGGGTCGGTTCTTGGGAAAAGATGCACAATGTTGCACCAGCACCAGAACTTCGTAATAAGAAATTGAAGAAACATGCTTGGAAAGCAAATGCTTGGATTGCCCATGATGTTGGAAATGGCTTACAATCGGCACTGGCCAAGAAGGCAATGGGTTGGAAGACATTGAGTATGGACGATTCAGCCATTCCGATTTGCCTATACACCCATCTAACTGGAATTGTTGTAACCTTGGGTGGAATGCCGGTTGATTTGGGATTACCTGGTTACCTTGATTTGAAGAGAATCAAGGAAAACGGTCTAATCGATTTGTGATTCATTCACAAAACATTCTTGATTAATTCATCCAAGTCCTGTGGTCTACCACAATAGTGGCAACGGATGTGTAATGGGTCCCTGCTAATCACCTTGAGTCGATGCGGTAGTGGTTCTCGCAAATTGGTAGTAATACAATTAGAGAATGTACAACGAACAACATTAAAAACTTCAGTTCCAAGGTTGATAGTTAACTTTTCTGCTACAGAATATGCTCTAATAATCGCCACATGAGCATCTGGTGCAACTAAAGCAAGTCGGTCTAATTCTGTTTGAGTTAATTCACGGTCTTCAACCTTGATGATATCCTTGGCACCCATTTTCTTAGATGGAACATTCATGACCAAAGAAACTGGTACCGATGACTTACCACTGATTCCGAGCATCTCAAGAACTCTGAGTGCTTGACCGGATGGAATATGATCAATAACAGTACCGTTACGAATTGCCGTTACACGGCGCATGCTATGTTCATTTGCCATCAAAGTGCACCCCCTTCAGATTTAATATTGATGGGAACTTTAACCCCTAGAAGATAGCAAATCAATGCCATTCTAGCAACAACTCCATTGAATGCTTGATTGAAATAGCAAGCATGACGGGTTGAATCTACACTTGCGTGTATTTCATCAACTCTTGGCAATGGATGCATAATAATCATTTCAGACTTTACATCGCCGAGATTGTCTGCATGTAGTCTGTATGCTCCTGCGCAGCGGGTATATTCATCCTCATCTGCAAATCTTTCCTTCTGAATTCGAGTCATGTATACCACATCAGCATCGTTGATTGTTCCTAACAAATCCTCAGTCTCAACCACAGTTGCACCATGCTCTCTAAGGTCTGATACGATTTCTGGTGGCATCTTCAATAATTCTGGACTGACAAAAATCAATTCACAACCGAATCTAGTTAATGCGTGTGATAAGGAATGAACTGTTCTCCCATATCTTAAGTCACCTGCTAATACAACCTTTAATCCCTCTAAGGTCCCATGTGCTTGCCTAATAGTAAACAAATCAAGCATTGTTTGGGTTGGATGATGTCCAGCGCCGTCTCCACCGTTCATAATTGGCACACGAGCTGAATCTTGTGCATATTGTGCAGCACCTTGACGTGGATGTCGCATAGCAATTATGTCAGTATAACCATCGACCATTTGAATGGTATCGAAAAGAGTCTCGCCCTTCACTACGGAGGAGTTTTTTATATCTCCAAGGTTTACTACTTCTCCACCTAAACGCTTCATTGCAGTCTCAAAAGACATTCGAGTCCTGGTGCTTGGTTCAAAAAATAAATTGCCCAATATTCTTCCTTGTAACAGTGGCAAAAAGAGTTCACCTTTAGCCACTGGAAGTAATCTTGTAGCATCATCTAGAATATTGATGATCTGTTCATTTGTTAGGTCGTCCATCGTGATGAGTCCCGCCATATTCTTCCCTCTCCTCAGCAAGCCGGCGCGAGTCGGTATTGAACATTGCCACTAAACAAAATAGGGTGATTGTTATGGCTGATTGATTACTAGGCATTTCTATGCAAGCATGGGCTGATGTCGAAAAAGCAATTCAGGCCGAGAAATTAATGCGTAATAAGAAGATGGATAACCTTGTTAATTTCAGTGCTTTTTCACTATTAGCTGCTGCAATATGGTTAGCATGGCCGGCACTTAATTCTGCAATTGAAGGAGAAAGTGGAATTGTTTCAGGATTGGGCCTGCCAATCATAATATTACTATGGGGAGTAATAATTCAAGACATGGTTGTTGATGACGCTAAAGCCCGTTCAAGAGTCGGCGGTGGAGCAAGTATCATTTGGCCAATATTGTTGATGGTCGGTGCATTAAATATAGATTTCACCCTCTCAACTGCGACTTTAGGTAGTATCCTAGTGATGATAGTTGGATTATATTGCTACAAATCAGCCGCAAAGACTCTACAAGGTAACCTCGGCGTACTTCGCTTTCGTTCTTTGATGACCGCTGTTGGCTGTTTGACATCTTTTTCACTATTTATTGGTAAAATGCCTGAAAGTATGACTACGCATTGGTTTTTAATAATCTCAATACTATTGATTTCATTTGCTGAAGTTACCTATACCTGGGTAAAAGGTGATGACCAAAAAGAGATTAGGAAAAGGTTTAGAAAATTATTAGACCAAGTTGAAAATCAATTATTAGAATTGAAAGCAAAGGGTGCAGCTGTAGACCAAGCCAGTAGTTTAGTGACAACTGCGAAAGAGGAAGGACATATTGATCCAGTTTATGGAATGAGGCTACTAGATGATGCTCAAGAGGAAATCAAACGCTCAATATCACTTGCTGGTGATGTTAAAGCCATTATGCAAGATGCAATGTCTGCAGTCGATGCTGCAGAAGATATAGCACCTATTGCAAAGCGTCCAAGAAAGTCTTTCAATGCTGGTGTTAGAGAAGTAGAATTGGGTTCATTGCGTGATGGAGAGTTACTCTTTAGGCAAGCCAAGAAATCAGCAAATGAGATTATTGAATGGTGGCGTCCTGCTGAAAATGCAATTAGTGAAGCCTCACGACAATTAAGTGGGAAAAGTGGAGATGCTGTTGATCACTTAGTAGAGATGTTGACTGATGCCAAGAAAAAATTATCCTCTGAAAAGCCAAAAGAGGCCTTTGAGTATGCGGTGGTAATTCCTCAACAATTGGCAGCAGATGGTGATGCGCAAGCCAAAGCGGAGAAATCTGTCAATGAAGCAGATAGGCATCTCAAGCAAACAGATGGATTAGATACCTCTGAGATGGAAACGCGATTATCTCAAGCAAAAGAAGAAATGGAAAAAGGTAATGCAAGCCAAGCGATGGGATTGGCAGATGGAGTTGTAAGGACGATTATTGCTGAACGGGCTGCAATGGATGATGTTCGCAAAGCATTACGTCAACGCAAGAAATTGAAAAAGCAATTCGAATCAAGAGAGGATATAGAAATGTGGCAATCTAAACTTGATGATATTGATGCTGCTGCAGATGAAAAGCAATGGACACATGCTGCCACTCTGCTCGATAGGATGACCAGAGAACTCGACAAAGAAGGCCGTGCTAGCGATGATGCTCTGGAATTATATGATTTCGTAATGGATGAATGGAGAAT
>DAJY01000022.1:0-173 GCA_002499015.1 Euryarchaeota archaeon UBA242 | reverse complement strand
AAGGCGGATTCTGCAATGGAAAAATTACGAAGAAGGATTTAAACAATTTATTCTTCTTCACTTCTAAGCAATTGCCGCATATCACAGGCCTTACATTGCTCTCCTGAAGTGACATTCCCACAAGACGGACATGCTTTTGCCGGCGCGGGAGGATTCTTTCTTCCGCCTAATTG
>DAJY01000125.1 GCA_002499015.1 Euryarchaeota archaeon UBA242 | reverse complement strand
CAGAACAGCAAAAAACCGCATCATTAACTCCGATAAGACAATTACAACCGGTCACGAAAACCAGAGGAAGTCCTCCAAGTTCAGGAAAGGGAGAGGCACCTTCCCTGCAAACACTGACTCCAGTCAAAAAACTAACACCTCTTAAAATCGCGAGAAGAAAGATGCAACCTTCTAAAGAAGACCAAGAAGATAATTGATGATATTAACTCACAAAGATGATTAATTACACTTTTATCAGTCTGTTTCATATCTAAATGCGTTTTCGAGTAGGATATGAAGCGTGGCGTTTGTTTAATCCTGGTATTTTTGCTGCTACCTCTTACAGGTTTCCTGCCGAGCATTTCTGCCGATACAAGTAATTTGATTGAAGCAGGAGTTACTGATGAATTCGATGAAGAGTTGGTTTTTTGGCAGAGAATGACCGATGGCACCATTTTGATGATAGATAATACTGGAAACCTCAGTGTTAACAGTTTTTCTAATGGTCAACATGCACTACAGTGGAGCATTGATTTGAATGTTTCAGCAAACTCAGCGAGGCTCGATGACGCACAACAATTAGTAGCAGTTGCACATGATAATGGGATATCAATCGTCCATTTGGACTTCCAAATGGTCAACAGAAATATTTCACTACAATGGCCCGTAGATTCGGTGGATTGGGATGATCAGGGTGATTTATGGCTAGCCCATTATGCAGGAAGACGCCGTGCCGAAGAGTATAGTCTAGAAGGGGCTACCGGAGTATTCACCACCGCTTTAACTGCCGGTATGAGTGCATTTCAAGTTTTGAATGATGGAAGAATTATCACTGGAAGTTATGATACAAAGATCTACGTCAGTGATGATGGCGGAGGGGCATTGGAGACATTGACAGATTCAAATTCAATCATAAAAGTATTATTTGAAGATTCAAACAGCGATTTAATAGTTGGAACAGCAAATGGAAAATTGCTCAGATATAACACAACTTCTTGGGTTGTTGAATCATTAACTCTTTCACATGGAAAAGCAATATCTTCTATTCAGCAATATGATAACTCAACATATGCAATCGGTTCAAAAAGTGGGGATCTAAGTATTGTGGATGTGTCAACATTTAGCGAACAAAACACACATTCTGCAACTGGATATGTAATCGGTTCACTTCAATATTATACAAATGCGATTTATGTAGCAAGCACAACTCCTACGAGTTCAAAAATTTACCTTTTCGACATCGATTCGGATTTTGATGGGGTAACTGATCGTTTGGATAAGTTCCCTGCTGAATCAACTCAGTGGGATGATGAAGATGGCGATGGTTATGGTGATAACCCTCTGGGCTTTGCTCCAGATGCATTCCCACAAGATAGTACGCAGTATATCGATACTGATGGTGATGGCCATGGTGATTCACCTATCGGATTTGAAGGTGATTTATTCCCTAATAATGCCGACCAATGGCAAGACCGTGATGGAGATGGTTACGGCGATAATGAAGATGGCCAAGATGGCGACAAATATCCCGATGAACCAACTCAATGGGCGGATACCGATATGGATGGATTCGGAGATAACCCAGTCGGACTAAATCCAGATGGATGCCCTCAAACAAACGGGTTTTCAACTATTGATAGATTTGGATGCTTAGATTCAGATCAAGATGGATATTCTAACCCATCCTCGGATTGGGGTATTTCTAATGGTGCAGATGCTTTACCAAATCAAGGAAGTCAATGGCTTGACGGAGATGGAGATGGCTATGGCGATAATGCAGATGGATTACAACCTGATGCTTGTCCATGGCAAGCAGGTACTTCGATTAAATCTTGGTTGTTAAATGAAAGTTCAGCAGTTGGCTTCACAGAAGTTACAGCGTATGGCTGTGAAGACCTCGATGATGATGGATGGGTAGATTTCTCAGAATCACTAGGTATGGATACAGACCCGAATGAGCACTATGATGCAGACGGTGATGGTACTGGTGCAAATTCAGATTACGACGACAATAAACCATTGGTACAATCGGAGCAAGACCATTGTAATCTTAATTATGATGATGTCAGTAGCCAATGTGAAGGATGGCGTTCAAGCGATTATCAAGAATACTTATCACGTGATAGAAAAGTCAATGAAACAGATATGTCATTCTATGCATGGAATGCAAGTAATAATGCAGGACTGTTATCTGAGCCAGGTGAAATTGATGAAGGGATTTTGGCTCAAGTGGCAACCGTCGGCGGAATCGCTTTTATCTCACTCACAATGGTAATACTAGTGTTTGCAATGATAGTTAGGAAGCGAAAGATTGCAGCCTTAGTAAAGTTGTATGGGGTTCCATATGTACCAAAGCAATCATCTGCTAGTTTAGAAGCATTACAAGGGTCAGCCGGATCTTCAGCAATTGGTGGTATTGAAGATGATTCTGGATGGGAAGATAGTATTGATAGCCTTGACTTTTCTGTAGAACACAGCAAACAGTTAGAAAATGATGGTTTAGAAGCAGTTGTTTCAGAAGTAGATGCAGATTCAATATATGGTGATTCAAGTTCCATTGAGGACATTGCAAGAATGCCACAAACACAAGCGCCTGTTGCGGAAGTAACTGCAGCACCAGGACCTAGCCAACCTCCAGCACAAACCGCACCACTGCCAGAAGGTGGACTACCGGCCGGATGGACGATGGACCAATGGCAATGGTACGGGCATGAATGGCTTGCAAAGAATGCTAAGTGATGTTTAAC
>DAJY01000107.1:10796-15823 GCA_002499015.1 Euryarchaeota archaeon UBA242 | reverse complement strand
TCCACCGCTTTGAAAATGACCTCAATCAATTTGAGTTTATTGGTACTATTTTACTTCATCTTGGGCTTTGATGATTTACCAAGTACAGCACCGTTTTTGATGCTATTCGTCATGACAATCATCATGGGTGGATTGATTCCTGCTTACCTTGGCGGCTATGTTTTCAAAATCTTTTCAAGGAAAGGTGCTGGGAAGGAAATGACAATCTTCGCCATTTTGGCAATCACTCTTGCGTTATTAAACACGATTCCAAACGGCAATAATAATGCTACATCAGATATGTACTTGATCACAACAGCATTGCACTTCTCAACTGCAATCTCTGGGATTTGGTTTATTCCCAGAGGGATAAATCTTGAAAATACTGATGCCTATGCTCATTCGCTTGATTGAAAGTAAAGCCGTGAATCATGAGACTCATCTTTTGAGTTCCAGAAACTCGAACAACCTTGCTAATCTAGTCTAGAATAGCACCCAAGGTACAGACTGCTTAGGTTTTCAGTAACAATTTGAGATTCTGATTTCAAAGATTTGCTTTTACATAATCTACTGCATTGCGGAAAATCTGCAATCCTTCTCCTTCCCACTCGCCTAAAACATCACTTGATTCTGGGCCTGGTGCTGTGTTTCTTGTATGATCTGGATGTAACCATTTAGCATAAACCGCCTCTGGGTGAGGCATTAATCCGAATACTAATCCTGTCGCATCACAAACTCCTGCAATATTCCTCATACTACCATTAGGAGATAATGGGAATGGAAGTAACTCATCGCTAATCCCTTCACCATTTTCTGTTGCAGGGTCAACATATCTTACTGTAAGTTGATTATTAGCAGCCAACATGTCAAAGTCTGTGCTATCCGGTAATACGAATTTACCTTCACCATGCCTAACTGGACAATCTATTCTAGTTATTCCCTTGGTCCAAATACAAGGGCTGTTAGAATCGAACTCTAAAGTAACCCAACGGTCTTCATAACGACCTGAATCATTGAGAGTTAGGCTCGCTCTTTGAACGAAATCTGGAAGGGGGTCTTGTCCTGCTGCTGGGCCTGGTAGTAATCCAGTCTTAACCAGAACTTGGAATCCATTACAAATTCCGATAATCGGTTTTCCTGCAGCAACAAATGCGTGAAGTTGTTCACGTAGTGCAAAACGCATTCTATTTCCTAACAATCGGCCACTACCCAAATGGTCTCCAAAAGAAAATCCACCTGGAACTGCTAGGATATGAAATTCATCTAGAGAACGATTACCATTGATGAAATGGTTGACATGCACTCTTGTCGCTTGGCCTCCAACCAAGTCAAATACTGCTTTAGTCTCGTGATCGCAATTGATTCCAAAACCAAATAGTACTGCAACTTTCGGTGTATCTACCATCAAGCAACACCTCCTGTGAGGTCAAGCGTTCCTTGCCATGAAGTAACTAATTGTTCTACTGGTAATTCTACTAATTCATCATATCCATCAGTGATACTGAGGGTAGATCCAACTGTTGAAATTCCTAATAATGTGATAGGATGTCCGGCCATTGCTTCAACAAAGTCAGCTTCGTTTCCGGCTGAAACTCCGATGACAATTCTACCTAATGACTCGCCCCACATTCTCCCCCAGAGGTCTCCACTTCCAGTTCCATCGATGTCAATAAAAGCACCACATCGCCCACCAATACACATCTCTGCGACTGCTACTGCAATTCCACCTTCACTACAATCGTGAGCGGTGCGAACCAATCCGTTTTGAATTGTTTTCGATAAGGCGCGGTATGTATCAAGTTGGGATTCTGGATCTATTAATTGTGGAACTTCGCCACCAATTCCGCCTGCTTCTCCACTTTCTTTTAGCATGAAAGCGATTTCGCTTGCTCCCAGTTCTTGCTTGCTGGTTCCGACCAAATAGATACGCTCTCCAGCGCCTTTGAGGTCGCTTGTAGCAGTGTATCTAACATCTGGATGGTCTCCGAATAAAGAGAATAATAAAGTTGGTGGAATTGATATTTTACCTTCCCCGCTACCGTAATCATTCTTCATCGAATCTTTACCACTAACACATGGTAATCTGTAAGCCCGACAAACTCTCTCCAATTCTCGGTTTGCGCGAACCAGTTGTGCTAATTTGAATCTACCATCTGGTGTCTTGACCGATTCTATTGGATCTGGCCAACAGAAATTATCAAGTCCTGCTATTTTATCAACATCGACTCCAACACATACTGCATTACGAACTGCTTCATCGATAGAGGCTGCAGCCATTGCACCTGCGTCGATATCTGAATACCTAGGTGCAATTCCACAAGAGACCACTATGCCGTGTGGATTGCCATGAATTGGTGCGATAAGCCCTGCATCTCCAGGTCCGTCTCTTTCAACACCAACGAATGGCTTGATAACGGTCTGAGCGATAACTTCGTGGTCATATTGACGAACCCATGTTTCCTTACTAGTAATATTTGGCCTTGCTAACATTCGTAGCAAGAGGTCGTTATGATCGCTTTGTGCTGGAACGCTAAATGGTTCAAGTTGTGGAGGTTTCCATTCCGATTCCAATTGTAATTGTGGAACACCATCATGGAGGAATTCAATTGGCAAATATGCTACGGTCATTTCATTATACTTGACATGGAAATATCCAGTTGCAGTAAATATTGCAACTGCTGTTGCTTCCACCTCGTGCAGTGCAGCCAATGCATCAAATGCTGCACGGTCTTCTTCCTTTACTGCAACAGTCATTCGCTCTTGGCTTTCTGAAACTAGAATTTCCCAAGCCGAAAGGCCGGCTTGCTTTAGAGGTACTTTTGCTAAATCAATTTCACAGCCATTTGTATATTCTGCCATCTCACCAATAGAGGATGAAAGGCCGCCTGCTCCATTATCTGTAATACAGGTAATCAATCCGCTATCTCGCGCTTCGAGAATCATATCAACCATTTTCTTCTGGGTGATAGGGTCTCCGATTTGAACTGCTGAGGAAGGTGATTCTTCGGTTAATTCAAGTGAAGAAAAGGTTGCTCCATGTATTCCATCATAGCCAACTCGGCCACCGACCATGTAGACGATGTCTCCTGATGTTGGAGTCTTGATATGCGACTCTCTTCCATCTGCTAAACGACGCGGCATTATTCCTATTGTACCACAGTAAACCAGTGGTTTACCGATATATCTGTCATCGAAAACAATAGCACCGTTGACAGTTGGTATTCCAGATTCATTACCTCCAACCCTAACTCCAGCATGGACTCCACGCAATACTCTAGATGGGTGGAATAGATTGTCTGGTAAGTCTCCTTCCCAGTCAGGTGGTCCGAAACAGAAAACATCGGTATTAGCGATTGGTCTTGCTCCTAATCCTGTTCCAAGAATGTCGCGGTTAACCCCGACAATACCGGTCATAGCGCCACCATAGGGGTCTAATGCGCTTGGTGAATTGTGAGTTTCTGCTTTCATACAGATGGACCAATCGTCATCCCAAGCGATTACTCCAGAGTTATCGTGGAAGACAGAAAGTAACCAATCAACATCCTTTTGCATATCGTGGGTTGGATTCATGATGTGAGTTTTGAAGATTGAATCAATAATGGTATCCTCACCAGTTTCTGTATCAACGTGATGTATTTTTGATGCGAAAATCTTGTGCTTACAGTGTTCGGACCATGTTTGTGCCAAACATTCCAATTCAACATCTGTTGGTGCATCAGGTGAAATTCCTATCGCTTCTCTAATATTACGAGTTGCATCATCTCGATAGTGTCCTTGTATTGTTTGCATCTCTTCTAAATTTAAGGCGAGTAGTCCTGTATAGGATAACTCTTCTAATTCTGCATCACTAATTTCAAGGTTGACTCTTTTCGGCGTGGTGAAAACTTGGAGTGGTCTTTCTGGGAATTCAATCTCTGGCCAATTACCATTAGCGCATGCTGCTGAATCAGAAACAAGAGCTCTTTGAATCAAACCATTATAGATTGTTCCCGCTAGCCATTGACTATCACAATCGCTTGGCAATCCATAGAATGCGTAAGTGATATAGGTTGATATTTCAGCGTCTTTAGCTTGTGGAAAAATTGTGTGGAATCCATCAACTGCTGCTTTGCCTGGATTATCAGTAACACCGGGTTTGAATCCAATGGTTATCACACAATCAGGAGAAGTCGGAAATATCTCAGAATTACTCATTGCAAGTGTATTGATGAATCCTGTTTCGATAATTGGGTCAGTAAATAAGTCATCTGAACGAGTTGCTATTTCCTCTTCTGAAATATCAGATTTGATGAGAAAGCCAACTATGCTGCGAACCTCTGTTGCACTAACAGAATGGTCTGAAAGTAATTGCCTGCGAATGGAATCTCCACGCACATCGCGCATCCCTTGACCTTGTTTTGGCGTGACTTCTACGCGGGTTACAACCATGGCAATACACCGCCCCCTATGGGGGGCGTTTGGAGGCCATCGCCTACGCTCTTTGAACAATACGGAAGCATTCACTGTAACATCGGTGCTAAATATTGCCCTGTAAAACTCTCTTTGTGTGCTGCAATGTCTTCCGGTGTGCCCTTTACAAGTAATTGACCACCGCGTTCACCACCTTCAGGACCCAAATCAATAACCCAGTCGCTAGACTTAACCACATCAAGATGGTGTTCGATAACAATGATAGTATGACCCTTGTCTCTCAGTTCAAATAATACTTCAATTAATTTCTTAACATCTGAAAATGCTAGGCCGGTTGTTGGCTCATCAAGAATGTAAACTGTATGTTTATTTGGAGTTCGTCTTAACTCGCTAGCAAGTTTCACTCTCTGCGCTTCTCCTCCTGAAAGGGTTGTTGCAGGTTGACCTAATCTAATATAATCAAGTCCAACGGTGCTGAGTGTCATCAATGTACGGTGTATATTCTTGTGGTGTTCAAAGAAAATGATCGCTTGACCGACTGCCATGTTCAATACATCGTGAATTGTCTTACCCTTCCAAGTAACTTCCAAACATTCACGGGTATAGCGCTTGCCTTCACAAATATCACAAGTCATCCA
>DAJY01000107.1:5237-10609 GCA_002499015.1 Euryarchaeota archaeon UBA242 | reverse complement strand
CCTTTGACGTTGAATGAAAAGGTTCCAGGGGTGTAACCGCGTTCTTTGGCCAGTGTTGTCTTAGAAAATAAACTACGAATCTCGTCGAATACTTTGGTATAAGTTGCGGGATTTGAACGAGGAGTTCTACCTATCGGAGCTTGGTTGATGACTATCGCTTTGTCAACATATTCCATTCCCTCTATTTTGTGATGGCTGCCGATAACAGTGTCGGCGTTGTGTAGATTTCTCTTCAGAGCAGGGGCTAAAATTCCAGAGACCAAGGATGATTTTCCAGAGCCAGATACACCGGTTACTGCAGTCAAACAACCCAATGGGAATTGGACATCAATCGATTGTAAATTATTGTGAGTTGCTCCTTTAATTTCCAATACTTTACTAGTTGGTTTCTTACGCGAAGAAGGGATTGGTATTGATTTTCTACCACTGAGGTAAGCGAGAGTCACTGATTCATTATTGTCCATTATATCCATGGGAGGTCCATTGGCAACTACTCGTCCACCTTCTAGGCCGGCACCTGGGCCTAAATCACAAAGCCAATCCGCTTGGCGAATGGTTTCTTCATCGTGTTCGACTACGAGTAGAGTATTTCCAAGGTTGCTAAGATCACGTAGTGTTTCCAATAATCTTGCATTATCGCGTTGATGTAAACCAATTGAGGGTTCGTCGAGAACATACATCACCCCGGTTAATCTTGAGCCGATTTGGGTTGCAAGACGGATTCTTTGGCTTTCACCACCTGAAAGGGTATTGGCCCCTCTATCCAAGGTTAGATAGTCTAATCCTACGCTATCGAGGAATCCTAATCGAGATTCTATTTCTGCCAAAATATCTTTACCAATATAGAGGCTTCTTTCATCAAGTATTTCTAGCATGTCGGCAAAGGCTTCTGGGGCACCTTCTCCATCGGGTTGCCATGACCTAATCACCGATAGTGCATCGTGAACTGAACAATTACTGACTTCTGGAAGACTAATGCCACCAACTGTTACAAAGCGAGCAGCTGCGTTGAGTTTTTCACCATTACACTCTGAACAATCTAAGTCGGTCATGCAAGAAATTAGCCGTGAACGAGTTCTTTCTGAGGTTGTTTCTGTATAGGTTTTCTGAAGGCGCGGTATTACTCCTTCCCATGGTTTGCTGTAGTTATATTGTGAACCGGATTCACTGGTGAATTTATAGTGGATTATAGTAGAACCGGAACCGTACAAAAGTATGTCTTTTTCATCATCATCTAGCAGTTCAAATGGTGCTGTTATAGATATTCCATAGTGCTGGCAAGTATTTTCCATTAATTTTCCATACCATGATGGGGACATCGATTGGCGCCATGGAATGATGCAACCTTTGGAAACACTGGCGTGCTTATCGATAATTAATTGCTGATTAAATTGACGCTGAACACCGAGTCCTTGGCAGGAACCGCATGCTCCTAATGGTGAATTGAATGAGAACACACGCGGTGATAATTCAGGCATGAAAGCGCCGTGATCTGGGCAAGCAAAATCTTCCGACCATGCAACCGTTTCTCCCTCTTTGGTAAAGCGGGAGCGGGTTCCTTCGCTGAGCTTCATTTCTTCAGGGGGCGCCCTTAAACTTTCAACTGCTGTAGTTCCACCACCTAACTTGATCGCAGATTCCACCGCCTCGGTCAGGCGCTGGCGGCGGTCTTTGGTACAGGTAACGCGGTCTATTCGGACATCTATGTCGTGGCGGAAGTTTTTATCCAACTGTGGAGGTTTTTCAAATTCTACTTCGTGTCCATTGACTTTACCGTTAAGATATCCCTGCTCAATTAACTGGCGGAATAAATCAACATGAGTTCCTTTTCTGGAACGTACTATCGGGCTCCAAACAGCCACTGCATGACCTTCCATATTCCACATAATGTCATCTACAATCTCTTGAACAGTGCGTCTAGCAACTTCGCGACCACATTGTGGGCAATGTGGTTTACCGATTCGAGCCCATAATAATCGTAAGTAATCTTGAATTTCAGTGACGGTTGCAACTGTTGAACGAGGATTGTGACTACCTTGTTTTTGATCGATAGAAATCGCTGGAGAGAGTCCTTCGATTGAATCGCAATCTGCTTTTTTCATTTGCCCAATAAACTGTCGCGCATATGATGAGAGGCTTTCGACATAGCGGCGTTGGCCTTCTGCGTATAATGTGTCAAATGCTAAACTGGACTTACCAGACCCGGATACGCCAGAAATAACGACAAATTGGCCTTTGGGTAATTTGACATCGATGTCTTGTAGGTTGTGAGTTCTAGCACCCTTTACCTCAATCCATCCTGCATCGCCGGGCTCACTCATTACCTCACCAATTAACTGGGCGCGTCAATGGTTCAAGAAGTCCTCCCTAAGCAGGGTCCATCATCATCTTTGAGATTCAGGACCGGTGAAAGGAACTTTTGATGTGAAACGCACTAGGTCATCGCTTTGCGGGTGAAGGAATTCTAACGCTGTCGCGTGTAAACAAACACGATTTAATGGATTGGCTGTAGATTCGTGTAATTCATCACCGACAACTGGGCAGCCTAGATCCTTCATCGCCATTCGAATCTGATGTCTTTTTCCAGTATCAATAGTAATGCGAATCAGTGAAACGTGGTCGTCACTATCTTCGACATCCCAATGTGTAATTGCTTTTTTAGCACCTTGATAAGTTGAACTAACCTTTCTAACATGGAGATGTTTGTCCTCTGCTAGCCAAGAGGAAACTGTTCCAGAGTTTTTCTCCGGGCGCCCCTCTACAAGAGCGTGATATGTGCGTTGCACACTGCGTTCTGCGAATTGTTGTTGTAGTGTTTCTTTGTGTTGTTTGTTCTTAGCGAAAACCATCACACCAGATGTATCTCTATCCAAACGATGAACGATATGGCACCAATTTCTTTCACCACTAAATTGTACATAATCAACACAGCGAGAATGAAGTGTGTCGGTTTCTAATTTATTGGTTGCAATAGATAGCATCCCTTCTGGCTTAAGGACCACTAATATTGACTCGTCTTCAAAAATGATGTCAATTTTGGGGCCAGTGTATTGAGCTCTTGGTGGGGGTGATTCTTCAGCGGCTTTGACCTTGTCTAAAATTTCAATATTAGTTCCAACCACAACTTCGTGTTTGGCGCGATTACAAATTTTACCATCGACGATGACCCTGCCACTGGTTAGCATTTTACGCAATGTTGACTTGCTAGATTGTGGAAAAAGTTTAACCAAAAATGTCAATAAATCACTTTCTTCATCACTACTGTATTTCATAATTTCACCTCATAATATGAGTGCGTCAATCCACACTCCGACCTCGGCCTTCTGGCCCGGCTGTAGTAGAGTTAATGCATCTGCACTTGCTAAACTTTCCAAATTACCTGAGCCTTGATGGCTGTTTTGTGTACCTATTAGGCCTTCTTCAGTATTGTGGATTTGTATTCTTCTAAGAGTCGTACAATCGTCTGTTGATTTTATTTTATCTGCTAATTTTACACGTACTTGAGTTTCTATTGGCCCTGTGGCAGAAGTTGAGTGACGCAGCCAAGGCGCTACTATCATTCTGAAAACTACATGGCTGCTTACTGGATTACCTGGAAGGCCGAAGATTGGAGTTCCTTTCCATGTTCCAAATAATGGAGGGGAGCCTGGTCTTAATTTAACTCTCCAAAATTTGAGGTCTCCTTCTTCTTCCATTATCTTTCGAACCAAATCCCAATCTCCCATACTAACTCCACCGGATGTTAGGATGACATCGCAAGTTTTTGCCGCTTGGTCGAGGGCTGTTCTCAGTTCGGCGAGTGTGTCTGGTACTGCATTGAATCTGTGCGGTTGGTGTCCTAGCCATTTTACAAGTCCTGCTAATCCAAAAGAATTAGATTCGTATAACTGACCGGGTTGGAGTTGTTGTCCAGGAGAAACCAATTCATCTCCAGTCGAGATTATTGCAACTTTTGCTCGGGTTACTACTGGAACTTCGGCATAACCCATTGTAGCACAAAGTCCTATTTTACTCGGAGTTAATATCGACCCCTTCGATAATGCAACCTGCCCTTTTTGTAAATTCTCTCCCTTTTTACGGATGAAGTGTTTTTTGGATTGTTGAAGAAGAGTTACAGATTGTTGTTCATCGACTTCACATAATTCAATTTGTAATATTGAGTCAGCACCTTTCGGAATTGGTGCACCGGTCATTATTCGATAGGCGCATCCCGCTTCTACGTTTGATGATTCAATATCAGATCCCGCCTGAGATAGACCTGTTATTTTTAGAATACTTGGAGGGTTTAATGTGTCTTCAAATCGCATTGCGAAACCATCCATTGCTGAATTATCAAAGGCTGGGTCATCGACTTTACTGGTCAAATCGGTTGCTAATATGCGACCATGTGCATCGTCTAATGATAGTGTTTCATTGTCCAATGTGAGTGGGGTTTGTTTAGCGATGCGCACTGCTTCGTCTAAAGATACGAAATACGGAACTTCCCCCATAATTATTGGCGGGATGATCGATTGGTTTGAGGATGTGGGTCGGGTAAAATAAAAGTTAAACAAAATCTAATACAGAAATTCATCATTTATAGTCAATGTATTTGGCGACAATCTATTCATCTAACTAACCTTGGGATGAGGTATGGAGGCGTTAACAATGGGTGTTCTCTTGATATCGCTTTGTTTAGTCGCTTTTCTTTACGCGAGTGTTGGCCATGGTGGAGCTTCTGGGTATTTGGCGATTTTATCACTCACCGCCTATACTTCCCAAGATTCTGCTTGGCTAAAACAGCACGCTTGGAGTTTGAATTTAATCGTCGCTGGGCTTGCGTTTATTGCATACAAACGCTCAGGTTACTTCAGTTGGAAACTAACCCTCCCATTCCTAATTACTAGTATACCCGCAGCGATAATTGGTGGTTATCTGAAAGTTGATCATAGTATATATGACACTCTATTATCGCTGACTTTGATATTCGCAGCATGGCGATTATTAACAATAAAAAACAAAGATTTCGAAGATATTTTTGTTGAGCCACCTGCCCATCATATTGCTGCAATCGTCGGATTGGTTATTGGGTTGTTAAGTGGGATTATTGGAATCGGTGGTGGCATTTTCCTTTCACCAATTATCTTATTATTTGGTTGGGGTGATGTGAAAACTACTGCTGGTGTTGCTGCTGCGTTCATTTGGTTTAATTCTGCAGCCGGATTGATCGGCAGCACCATCTCTGGCCAACTGGTTCTTGATGGTGCGGTTTTGTTGCCATTTGGAATGGCTGTAATTGTTGGCGGAGTATTCGGTGCGAAAATTGGAGCTGATGTATTATCACAACAAACCGTTCGGAGATTATTGGTTTCTGTACTTCTACTAGCCGCATT
>DAJY01000107.1:0-5015 GCA_002499015.1 Euryarchaeota archaeon UBA242 | reverse complement strand
GCGCAAGAAACTGTATACTTGGCCTTCTTTGGTTTCGGTATTTTCAACATTGAACCACACATTGTACATTGTACAGTAAGGGTATCTGGAGCCTTACTCTCTGGAGCATCAGTTAGAGTACGACCAACATCTGTTGACCACCCTAGTGAATCGGTATAGGTATCGACTTTTTTCATTTTGTTTTGTTTTAAGGAGAGGCGCATCTTACGCTTCTTCTTCGGTTTCGGACCATTATCAGCCATGTCAATCTGTCCCCCCCTCGCGGTTGTCGTATTCAATCACTTCGGCTATATTCTTCACCTAAAAACTCTGAAACACCATTTACTGGGGTATGAACAATGTGGCCGTTTGCTTCTAACGCTTCGACCAACGGTGGGCGTGCATGATTCGGATCCGTATGGTAAACAACTACTTCTTCGGCTTCACATGCTTTAGCAAATTCAACAATTTCCTTATGACCTGCATGGGTTGAGAATGTGAATTGGTCTAATTCAAGTGAAATTTCTGTCATTTTGCCAAAAATTCGTATTTGGCCTTTGTCTTGTAACATTCTACCACCAGTATTACTAGCCTGATAGCCGGTTTGTAAAATGGCATTTTTATTATCGTGTCGAAGTCTGTTAAGATACCAAAGTGCTGGGCCACCCTCGAGCATTCCTGAAGTGGTAACTATTACATCGGCTTCTAAAGCTTTCTTTTTGTCAGATTTGCTGGAAACTTGTCGCGACCAACGCCAAGAAGATTCTAGGGCTGCAGCGTCTTTCAAAGATTCTGGGTGCTGCATTTGTAATTTAGCAATTCTCTTACCCATACCATCAACATGAACGTCGAGGTGTGGCATATATTTGTGTAAATTCATTACAATATCTTGAGTTCTACCATTAGCAAAGGCAGGAATTAATGCAGTGCCACCTCTATCAACAACTTGTTGGATTCTATCTACAAAACGCAATACTTCTTGTTGCATATCGGGATGGTCTCTTCCACCATAGGTGCCTTCGAGGAAAACCGTGTCAACCTTTCTTGGTTTTGCACCACTGGTTAGAGGAGAATCCCTAGTATCAAAATCACCAGTCATCAGAACCTTACGGTTTGGAGTTTCTATTTCCAGCATTGCTGCACCAGGAATATGTCCTGCTTTATGCAAAGATAATTGCCAATCTTCGTGTTGCCATTTTTTATTATAATCATGAATTTGCCAAGATTCTAATGCTGTATCTATATCTCTTTTATCCCAGGCTAATGGATATTTTTCTATCGAACTAACTTTGTAACAATCATGCCACATTAAATTAGATATTTCTGCTGTTAAAGCAGTACCGTGTAATTTAGTTCTATGATTAGCACATAACCAAGGAGCCATTCCAAGATGATCGATATGAGAATGAGTAATTATTGCATCTTTCACCATGGGTGCTTCTGAAGGATAGCGTGGTGGATTTGTTGGAGCTAATCCATAATCTAATAGAAGGCGGGTTGATTTAGCATCTTCAAGCATAATACCAACGTTGCCAACTTCATCACCACCACCCAAATAATGATATCTCAATCCCTTTTTTGGAGGATTTTCTGGATAAGATGAAGTTCTTCCGGGAGCATATAACACCATATCAATCAAACAACCCTGATGTTAATGTCAAAAGAACCTGTGGTATATTTGGTTTAACCCATACCCCTTAATTTCCACTGCAACCTTTTTTCTTAATTTGTAAATATTTTTTTCATTAATCTTTAATCTATAACTTCAATAACCTCTCGCGACCATATCTTCTAATCCTTACTTTCGTTATCTACAATCATCATATCTACCTTACTTTCGTTAAAGATCAATAAATCTCTCCATAGGAAACAAAGGGGTGTGGTAACATATTCTCTTTTTGCTATCAATCATAATTTTTATTATTCCATTGCAATCAACATTTATTTTTATTTACAACTCATATATCTTCTTTTTAATTTTCTTATTTTTTCTACAATGGACATCGGCAATCGATTTTCCAAAATTAAAATTTCATCTTAAAATCTATTAAATCAAATTACCACTGGACAAAGAAACCATCTATCATAATCATCTGGCAAGGGGTAATGGCACGTATAGCAGACCATGTTTTCATCATCGATGAAGATTTGTGTTATGGTTGCGCTGCATGTATAGCTTTATGTCCAATTAACATAATTGAATTAAAAGATAGATTGGTTGTTGTTGAGGAAGAAAAATGTACCCATTGTGAATTGTGTATCCCCTCATGTCCTGTTTTTGCTCTAAGCATAAAACCCGAAGGGGTGCAATTAAATGTCTGATATAGTGATTGTTGGCGGTAGTATTGAAGGTTTGATCCTATCCATTCTATGTTCTAAAAAACACAATGTTACAATTATAGACATTCATCCAGAAATTGGTTTTCCTTGTGTAATTCCAGGTTGGCTAGAGAAGAAGGAAAATTTACAGAAATATTTAGAAGTCGATGAAATAGCCCATTTGAAAATATTGCAAAATCCAAATGGTTTTGCCCTATGTGGTGAATGGTTATTCAAAATTCTAACAATAAAAGCAGCTAAACTAGGAGTTAAAATTTTGCTAAGATGTAGGGTTATCAATGTTGAACAATCTTCATTACAAACAATAATTTCCACCATCGGCGGCAATAATAATGGTAGCGGATTAATAATTTGCGATAAAATGTTTGATTTAACAGAATATACAGCACAAGCACCGGGAAAATTACAACACTCCATGATTGAATCCAAAGTTCAAACAAATTCAAAACAAAGTTTTCATCATTGGGGTGGACTTGCTCTCTCTCAAGAACAACAAAATACAATATCAGAGCCAACTCTTCAATTAACACGTGAAGATGGGTTGTGTGAATTTTGGTATGATGAAAAACCAACATGGAAGCCAAAAAACGGTTGGATTGAAACAATGCAAAACACAATACCAAAAGCCCTCAAAGAGATGAGTATTGACAATAGTATCGATTATGCCGAGTCCTTATTTGAGTCACTCAATCACTGATTTCACTACACCAACCCCCCACTATGTTGAAAACCCCAATGGTTTAGGACAAATTAGTGAGGATTACTTCACTGAGTTGATTTTAGATGGCCGAACACCCAATGGCAGACCTCCGTCGCAAACTTCACGCAGCAGGATTACTTGCAAAGCCTGCAGGTAAATCATGGGCGAAAGTAATCTTTCTTTTCATAATTGTAGGTGGATTAATTTACACCCATACTCAAATTACATTAATTCAGGGATTAATTATTTTACCAATTACAGCATTATTCGCTACAACTTTGGCTATGACAGCACACGAGGGAGTACATTCATCAGCTTGTAATTCAAAATGGGGAAATTTAAGTCTTGCCGGATTGGCATTCCCCCTCTTCTCTGGTATGTCGATGGAATATTGGCGTGTAAAGCATAATATCAAACATCACGCCAACCCGAATGTGATTGATAAAGATCCAGATATTTATGCATGGCCAATTACCTTCACTAAGGAAGAATATGATTCTAGTGGGCCGATTAGAAAAATATTTCAAAGATATGTACAAGCATGGATATTCTGGCCAATATCTCTTCTAGTCGGGCATTTACTTCGTTGGGATGGCATTTGGTATCTTATTAGCCATCCATTTGTTTCCAAAAAGAACCACAGGTTTTCTAAGATTTGGCTTGCCGACTCTGGGCTTGTTTTAGTACATTTTTACTTATGGCTGGTTTTACCAGTTCAACTCGGAATGCCTTGGCAAACCGTAGTTGGATTCTATGTGTTACTGTGGGCTTTAGTGGGAACATTACTAACCGGTATTTTTATTGTCGGTCACGCTGGAAGGCCGATTGTAGTTGAGTATGATCAAAATTGGCGCTTACAGATAGAAACCGCCCGGCGCATAAAATTCGGACCGATCGGTTCTTTCTTTTTCGTTGGATTAGATTATCAAATAGAACATCACCTTCTTCCAGCGCTATCACATTTTAACTTACCAAAGGCAGCACCAATGGTCAAACAGTATGCAGAAGAACGTGGCTGGGAATATGAGGAAGTAGGATTTTTTTCTGCTCTTTGGTCTTCAACAGTATCTCTTAAAAATGCATGGAAAACCCCATCCATTGTAATTGATACAACCATTGAAGCCAATGCTAATTTAGTCGAAGACCTTTCACATTGATATAGAAAAAACATCATCAATTATCACTACTTGGCCCAAATCATGGGCAGTGAGAAACTATTCCTTGAAAGCATAGAAGCGGGCTATTTAACCAATTTTACTGCCCAGGTTACTATTGTTGAAGAGGATAAAGTCGTTCTTGATAGAACTCTATTCTATCCCCTTGGCGGCGGCCAAAATTGGGATGTAGGAACATTAGATGGCCCCAATGGACCATTACAGGTTAGCGAAGTAAGAGGACGGGATGACATTTACCACCATTTAGAAAAAGGCCACCAACTGGAAGTTGGTGACGAAATTACAGGCAAAATAGATTGGCAGAGAAGATATGAGCACATGCGTATGCACACAGCCCAACATCTGGTTAGTGGAGTTGTATATGATAATTTTAATGCAGCTAGAACAGTAGGAAACCAAATTCATACCGAGCGGTCGAGAATTGATTTTAATCCAATTAAATTCGATGAAGAAATGTTACAACAACTGACCCAACTAACCAATGATTTAATCGATGAAAATCACACCGTTAGTGATGAAGAAATGACACGATCAGAAATCAATGCTATAATGCCACCAGAGCGAACAAATATGGATTTATTACCAGCATCTATCAATAATTTAAGAGTTATAAAAATTGGAGAATCTCTTGATTTATGCCCATGTGCGGGGACACATGTCAAACAATTAGCTGAGATTGGCCATATAGAAATTATTGGTAAGAAATCGAAAGGAAAGGGAACACAGCGGATATCATATACTCTTAATGAGGGGGAAATTTCCTTCGAAGCCAACAACAAAATCATTTAATTTGAATGAGAGTTTAAAGAACCCTATTAAAG
>DAJY01000096.1:12630-32749 GCA_002499015.1 Euryarchaeota archaeon UBA242 | reverse complement strand
TCTGAGTGGTTATCAAGTTTCCACAGTCGCTGAGATAGATTATTACTACACCTCTTCGTCAAACAACCTTATGGATTTCCGTTACGCATTTGAGTCAGCAACACTGACAGATACAAGTGGAAACTCAGAAACTGTTGATTTGGTTGACCAAATCACAGACCGAGTTTGTTATGACTATGCTTCAACATCATATGTGATGGTAGCTCAATGTACTGGATATTTATCCACTGCGGGTTCCCGTGATATGGACACTGATGGTGATGGTGTGAACGATGGTAAGGAATACGGATATTATGGCGGGCTTGCTAAGGATATGTCAAACAAGACCCTAATGGTCGATGTACCATTTATGTATATCAACGGTGGCGATGATTACAACTTTAACGGTTCAACCATCCTTGCAACTGGAGGTTACGAACCTTATGACACACAGCGTTGGTACCCTAAGTCCCCATATGGTTCATCTTTCTACATGACTGATGGTTCTATGTATTCCATGATGGTTAACCCTACCTCTGGAAGCCCAATGGGAATTGAACTTGGATACCAATACTACTCTCTGAATTTGATTATTGATAATTCGACATTGAGTGGGATTGCATCGATTGTTACATCTAATGGTTACACGACTGCCTTTTATACTTACAATTGGGAAGTAGAAGAAGTCTCTATTACGAATTCTGATATTAGCCATTACCGTGGATATACTAGTTTGAATAATGCGATACTCTATACGGATATCTGTATTGTACTCGGCGGTGGAGATGGTGGAGTCATTAGTGACAACACTTTCAACAATTGTGGTGTTGGTGTTATGGCACAAAGATCGCCATACTACAGCTACCACACTGCTGATTACATTGGTGCTGATAACCTAACTGTTAGTGGAAACACTTTCAATAATGGTGGAGAGATTGCTGACGTATGGATTTATACAAACGCTCATGCAGATGATGCAGTCATTACTGGTAATACATTCAACAGTGATGGTGCAGCAGGAAGTGCAATTGCAGTATACCCTGGTAATAACAAGAGGATAGAAATCTCTGATAACATCATTAACGGTGCTAATGATGGAATCTATGTGAGGGATGTTGCAGACTTCAGTATCGATAACAATACGGTATTCGGTGTCGGCGATTCATCTAAACCAGGTATCAGTGTAAGAGGCGGACAAGGTGATGTCACAAATAACACACTAGTCGATGCTGATGGTGGAATTGTGTTGGACTCAATGTCTCAACCTCCTGCACCTCAAACAACATTGTGTACTATCCGTTCATACGACTACAGTTATGATAAGTCTTGTACCTTTACTCTTGCATCTGGTAAAACTCTTGCAATTGATCTAGAGACAGATAGCTGGGGTGGAGAAATTGGATTAGAGATTACCAAGCCTGATGGAACAACAGATACATGGGCTGCAGGTTCATTCTCATCCCAAACTGGATACACACCTCTTGTCACCTACACGGCTGCTGGAAATTATACAGTTAAGGTAACTGATACATACGGTGATGGTGGTGCAAACATGTACGCACTTGAATCATCTGGTGGAGCAGGATACAATGGACCTGACATTTCTGGAAACACAATCGGCTTAAGTGCTGGTCGTATTTCCCCGAATGCAGTTGGTATTACAGCAATGGACTGTTCATCTGTGGATATTAACTCTGCAGGAAACAGTATCGCATTGTCTGACAATGCCATAGTTCTAGAGGATTGTGATTTCAATGACAATGGATCTGTACTAACTGGTGATGGCACATCTCTAACCAACGGAATAATTTCCGCTGATGGAGTGAACGCTGTATCTTTGCTTGGAACATCCATATCAGGTTACGACACAGGTGTTGAGATGCCATCCGGTACTCTCAACCTACTGGGCGCTGCAACAATTTCTGGAGCTACCTATGGTGTCCACGCAATAGGTACAACTGTAACAGCGATCAACGCAGCAGTTGACGGTGGTTCCGCAGGAACTGGTCTATACGTTGAAGACTCTTCGGATGTTTGGGTATACCCTCTTGATGCATCTGGTGTTATCGGTGTACACATTGTCAATTCACCATTCCGCTGGGATGGTGGAACTGTTGATGCAACTACCGCATTAAAGGTTGACGAATCAGTAGGTACTGTTGAGAACATGACTTGGACTTCATCAACACAAATTGATGCAGGTTCAAACGCATACATTACCTCTATTGGTAACTCTCTTAACGCATCTAAGTTGATTGTACACCCTACTGCAACTATCGATGAAGCAAATCTCTTCTCAATGGCAAGCACTCATCTGACTGCTACTCCAACGAACGAGGTTTCACTTCTAATTCAGTCCACTGACGGTACACGTGCTTCTTACGTGTCCACAAGTTTCCAACCAGAGAATATGGTTGTTGACGGTGACGACAGTGACTGGAACGGTGGAAACGCTCTGAACCCATCTGGCTATGCAATGCCTGGTGTAATGAGCGGTGACGGTACCAATGATATGTCTATGACCTACATCGAAGGTGACAACCTATACTTCGGATTGACCGGCGAGGACTTAACCAACTCCGACCTACTGATTTACATCAGTACTGATGGAAGTGGATCCACAACTGGATACAATGGAATGGGCGGTGCTCACACACTACCTGTACCTGCGAACTATGTTCTTTGGGCAGACAGTGAAACATCCTATGCTCTGTACTCATATGGTTTCCTTGGATGGGGACCTACTTCATTGAGTCAGGATGCTGTATCAGTAGACTTCTCTGGCGACTTCGCTGAGATATCTATTCCATTCAGCCGCATGGGCGGAACACCAAGTCAAATTGATGTTGTTGCTATAGTACAAGGAGAGAGCACTGCAGATGTCAGCACTGTTCACCCAACTCAAACAATCAACAGTTCAAATACTCTGCAATCCTTCAGTGATTACATCACTGTTGAATTGACTCACGATGATTTGCTAACTGGTGTAATTGCTGATGAAGTACTAGTATATCGTACATACAAGGGATCTAACACGCCAAGTGTTGCAAAGGACTACGACGTAATGGTCAAGACCTCTGCAGACTGTGCTTATGATTGGGCTATTAGCGAAGATGTCTCAATGGCAGCTAACGTTAACCTCGTCATCGACATGGAGCGTGCTTGTCCTGTTATCGGAACTTCACTCGCTGACATCACTGTTGACGAGGACTCTGGTGCATACACATTCAGCCTAACTAACATGGCTGATGACGTACAAGATGATGAAGCAACAATGTCCTGGACATCTGCTGATAGTAATCTTGTTGCACACGACAATGTTCTAGTTGATTGGAACCAAAATGGTCATCAAGTAACTATTACACCTCTTGATAACCAGTTCGGTACAATGACTTATAGCTTCGAAGTAACTGATAGCAATGGATTGACTGATTCTAAGAACATAACATTCGCTGTTGATAACGTCAACGACGCACCAGTGATTTGTAATGTCGGAGAGAATGACTGTATGCCTCTATTCTCAGAGGATGTATCGTTCAACAACATCCTTCCTGAAGGATTCGGTTCCCATATCAAGTCCTTGGGAGATGTAAGCAATGCAACACGTTCTTACATCCGTGACATGGCTAATGAGCAATCACCAACCAGACAAGTCTACACATGGGGTGCATCAGTACCTGCAACATGTATTGCCTTCTCTGCTGAGGTCAACACGATCAACGAGTTGGTTCTAACCGAGAACACAAACAACGAACTAGGTGGCACCTGTACGGTTACTCTAACTCTATCTGACGATGGAGCAGAGAATCAAGATGCTAACGACTTTGATGTTGAATTCTCAGTATCACCTGTTAACGACGCTCCGGTTATTCTTGACTGGAATGCATCAATGGTAGATGATGAAGGAAGAACTGTTTCAGTGAACCCAGACAATGGATCTGTCAACACAGTGCCTTGGAAGCTTTCAGTAATGGAAGACGACACAAGCGCTGATAACTTGACATTCAGTCTGGCTTCTATGAAGGACGATATCGATCATAACGACGCTGATTTGACTTGGGAAATCGAGTCCACAGACCAGTGTGTTTACGGTAACTACTTCGATGCGACCATTGTTGGCGATGACTTAGTCTTGGACCTTGTTGCAGATGCAACTACTAACGGTTACGACTGGGAAGTTGACTACTTGAACGATAACGGTATCCACCAAATCGGACCAACTGGATCTGACTACTGTCAAATCCGTTTGGTATTGCGTGACACAGGTGCTGCACCATCGTATGTTCCTAATTACGATACAGCATTAATGCCTATTGCAGACTACCAGCAAGGTGTTGCTACGCAAGAGATTGGTATCCGTGTCGAAAGAGTACGTGAGCTTGTTGCTGATTACGGATTCAGTGCAAACACTGGATTCTCCTTCAATGGAGTCAACAACATCATGACCGGAACATATGTTCCAGTTACTGTTGATGTTACTGCTGGCGGAGATGAAGGTCCTTACACCTATGACCACATGTTGGCGATTACCTACCATACAGACGGTCACTCTGAAATCGAGCAAACACGTTACTACGCTGTACCAGCATATGGAACATCAGTTGCGATCACTGAAGATGTCTATATCACAAAGGATACAACAAACGTTTGGGTCGAGATGGATGTCAAGACCTGTTTGACAAACCCTTGTGACGTACTAGTATCTGCTACTGACCGGTTCCAGACCGATAGCCCTGCTTCCCACCGTTCTAACAACCAAGGACAACAAGGAGCAGATTGGTCTAAGCCTGGACAATACGGTAGCAATGCTACACAGACTTCAGAACGCAGACCTCTACTTGAAGACAGCAATTGGTGTAACAACATGATGTCCAGTCTAAGCACTGCGGCAACATGTGCACACGCTAACCAGCCATCTTCAACCTTTGAGGCAAGCGGACAGAATCTACCAGTTGTAGTCGGTACAATCGGCGCAGGTGCAGTTCCATCCTTCGCTCCTAGCATTATTGCTGTGAGCCTTGCAGGTGTCTTCGTCGGTGCTCTTGCACTGTCTGGACGCCGTGAAGAGGACGAGGAAGCATTGGAAGAGTCTATCGTAGACGATGAACGTGCAGTATCCCCTGTTATCGCAACCATTCTAATGGTCGCTATCACAGTGGTTCTGTCCGGTGTCATTTACGTGTGGGCTTCAAGCCTCGCTGAAACTGATGTCAAAGGTGTCCCAAGAGTCACCTTCAACATTGAGGATATCAACGGTGCAGATGCAGACCAAGGTCACTGGAGAATCTCAGTGACACAATCTGAAACTGATTTGGCTACCCAAGCTGTTGAAGTTCGTGTGTTCTATGTGGATGCAAGTGGGTCTCCTCAGACCTTTAGTGCTAATTTGGCTGATACAAACGATGTTTACGGATTCAACCCTGCAAACAGTGACGCTTTCGTCACATTCGTTGACCAAGTGAATAAGGAAGGAACCAGGTCGGTTTCTACCTTCAACACTGGTGATGAAATCTATGTACGAACCCATGCACCTGATGGTACACCTATGACCGATGTCACGATCACCTTGTCATATGCTCCGGCAAATGCACAAGGTGCTCTACTCCGCTCCTGGAGCGGACTGGCATACGACCTCAAGGCTTGAGCTTAGGTAAGTGAAACGATGCATTAGGGCTGGGGGGCTGCGGCCCTCTACCCTTTTGTTTTTCGAGAAAACACCGTACTCTGCGGAGACGGTATAGTAAATGCGAACGCTGGGCGGGGTTCTTTGAACCTCCCCAGTTTTTCGCTTCCTTTTTTCTTCATTAACTTGAGCAGTATTATTTCCAGTTGTTGCGAAGCCTTTCAAGCAAGACCCCTCTAGTATGTATGGGGGAGCATCATGTCGACAAGTACTAGCAATTCAGTTCAGGGTAAATTACCCACCTGTGTTGTTTTTGATTGCGATGGTGTCTTAGTTGATGCAGTTTCTTCATGGAGAACTCTTCATGACCATTTTGGTACAGATAATGTGGTTAACTTACAACGTTTCATCAATGGTGAATTGAGCGATGTTGAATTCATGCGCTCTGATATACAATTATGGAAAAACATCCAAGATCCAATTTTCAAGGATGATTTATTCCGAGCTTATTCTGGTGTTAAGTTGATGCCAGGTGCAAGAGAACTTGTTGCTGATTTGAAAGAGAAGGGTGTTTATGTGGCTATTGTTTCTGCAGGTGTAGACCTTTTTGTTTCAACAATTGCATCAATGCTAAAGGTTGATGATTGGATTGCTAATGGTTTTGAATTTGCTGAAGATGATTCTTTGAAAAATGATGGTATTTGTCGATTGCATGCAGGGGGCAAGGGAGCCATTATCAAGAAGTTGTGCGACCTGAATAATATCGATTCATCTGGTGTAGTTTCAGTTGGTGATTCAGAAATGGATTTGAGTATGCATATTGAAGGTAGTACTTTCATCGGATTCAACCCATCAAGAGATTCTTCATTAATGGCTTTTGAAAAAGCAGGTGTGGAAATCGTCATCGCTAAAGATTTGAGTTTACTAAGACCACTGTTAGGTCTAGAGTAGTTTCATTAATTCATGCAAATGGTATTGCAGTAGTAGCATGACTCTTCAGATTAACAATTGTCAAAATACATGGCTTTGGTTGGAAACCAAGCATTCTTTGGTATGAAGTTTGATCTTGCCATGTACTTGAGCAAATCAATGTTGTACCCTTGAAATCAATGCAAGCATGACCATGTACGTGACCAGTAACGAAAATATCCGGTACTTCATTGATTACCAGCCCATCTTCGGGTTCAGGTGAAAGCGGAGTCTTACCACCCCATTGAGGTGCTAGATGCCTTCTTCTCAGCATTTGACGCATTGCTTCAACAGGATCTGCATAAGTTACAGTTCTCAACCCCGCTACGAAGTCGTCAATTGATTTACCATGATATGATAATAATCGCACACCGTTCAAAGAAAAATCACAAGGGTTACCAACAAATGTTGTGGAATTATAATCCTGTTGAATATCCTTCTCAAATGTTGGTTGAGGTTCGGCTGGACGAACAGCATCATGGTTACCTGGCAACATTACACACTCGACCCAGTCTGGCAACAATTCCAATAGTCTAGCAAACTCTGTGTATTGGCCGTACAAATCAAGTATAGCCAATTCCTTATCCTGTCCGGGATATATTCCAACTCCGTCGACACAATCACCTGATAAAATTAGATACTTAATTGTCTTTGCAAGTGGGTCGGTATGGAACCATCTTACCATCTTGTGCCATTGGGCTTCCAAAAAGGTCTTTGAACCAACATGGATGTCTGAAATGAAGGCTACGCTAATCCCATGTTCTGAACTGGCCTTCTGATGTTTTGGTTTTAGTGGGAAATATAAATCTGAGACATAAAACACATCTCCGGTT
Source organism: Euryarchaeota archaeon UBA242 (assembly GCA_002499015.1). Classification (GTDB taxonomy): domain Archaea; phylum Thermoplasmatota; class Poseidoniia; order Poseidoniales; family Poseidoniaceae; genus MGIIa-L1. The sequence continues at coordinate 25,345 of DAJY01000096.1, read as the reverse complement.
TGACTAAAGGAACCCGAAACCCCCAATACGTCATCCGGCATCAATCCCGATTCAAGAATCATCTCTTGCGCTCTATCTCTATCGTCTCCTTGACGCTTGGTTAGAAGGCATGTCATTTCACCAGTTTCATCTTCAATGCCCCACATTAAATGGCCATTTTTAGTATAACGTGGTTCGTTTACCAAACCGATAGCTACTGCTGTATTTCCGTATCCTTGATAACGAGAATATTCGGTTTGCAAGCGAGCAATTTCCTGAGGCGGTTTCGGTAGGTTTGAATTTGTAATAATCATTTTTCTAATTTTTTCTAGTCGATCTGAAAAGCATGAATTTATATCGGATATTTTGCCTTCAGTAACCGATTTCCCTGTAATGTCATAATGAACTTTGATATCCTGAGGTGCATCACTTGCATTTTCGCTAAAGTCATCTACACTCCAGTCAGGGAGATTATTGCGGAAACGAACATCAAATGGTTCATGTTGAGCAATCGGTGCAATAGTTCTCCCCAATTCGTCTGCAGAATTATTGGCTAAGACTTCGGTTGCGGCAATTGCTGCTATTGTAATCTCGTGTTCAACCGGCGCTTGCTCGCTATTTGAGGAATTATGAGCGGCGACCATTTTATCTAAAATATCTTTAGTTAATAATCCAGAATTGAAACCGATTTCTTGGGCATATGAAAACACAGCATACGGGTCTTCAAGTTCTTGAACTGCCTGCTTCATCGATTTCAATAACATTATTTTACGGCTGGCCAAATGCTGCCAGATATCTACTGCATCGCCACCCATAATGTCTAAGGTGACAGAGGATGCACATAAGCAGTGCGACGAAATTGCTACGATTTACAATACCAGAGAGTTGGTAATGTTATTCATTTTCCCAGTGAACTTCATTGCTAATACTTTCCTTTAAATTAGGTGATTTCCCATTTCCAGACCAAGTATCATCTTTCAAGATTCCCTTTTCTCTTGCATTTTCTTCACGTTTTGATCTTTCTTCTTCGAATAATACCTTTGCATCCTTCTCAGCAGTTACTCTTGATTCTTCTTTTTCCCTTGCTATTTCTGCATTATCCATTGCTCTATCCCAATATTTAATTGCGGTTAACAATGCAAAATGAACAAATGCGATTTTATTCTCGGCTCGATTACCACCGATTTCAGTAATATCTGAATTGGCCCAACCATCCGATGCAATTCCCACATAAACGGTACCAATTTTTTTATTGGACCCGTCATTATTAGGTCCAGCAATTCCTGTGATTGAGATTGCAATACTCGCATTGGCCTTAACGCGGGCGCCTTGAGCCATTTGGATTGCTACTTCAGCAGATACAGCCCCTCTTTTTTCCAAAGAACTCTTCTTTACACCGAGTTCCTTAATCTTGGCTTCATTGGAATATGTTACCCATGATTGATGGAACCATTGACTTGCACCAGCAATGTCGGTAAACGCACTTGCAAGCAATCCTCCAGTACAGGATTCTGCCACTGTGATGGTGTGATTTCCTTCCTTAATACGACGAACTAATCTCGCTGCCGTCGCTTGAACATCCTCATCCATATGTACGGGGGTAATGGTAACTCGTTTTGAGGTTAGTGGCGATGCGGTTAGTTGAAAAGCCCCTTGCCACAGCCTCGGAATACGGGTTCGTGGTCTAGCTGGTTATGACAGCGCCTTTACACGGCGTTGATCGGGGGTTCGAATCCCCTCGAGCCCACTTTTGATGATTAGTTCTTCACCAAAGATAATTTTCGATTGAATCGCTTTTTGCGTAAAAAACCTTAGAAATTCCTCTTATCTCTTTCTCTTCATCAATCAATAATAAATGGATGGCTCTATTGTGAATGCCTGATAGATATTCACTTCCTCTATGATCTAGACCAATAAAAAAACCATCAAGTTCTGCGAACATCCATACCGCTGTTGCATTTGGTAAATCTTCAGCATTAAGTAAAATCCAGCGATATTGGCTTAGAGATTGACGAAGTTGGTCAAGCGAAATATTTTTGAATTCACTAAACCAAGCAAATTTAATAGAGTCCTTTTCACCCATCAAATCACCCTCAACTCATAATTTGTAGCGTAGTAGGGCAACAACTCCACCCATGCCTAGCAATTGTAGCCCTGAATCATGGTCGGTTGAACATTGAACAAGTTCTGCTGAGATATCAGAAAGACCTCTACACCAGACCGGCCATGTTTTTCCAGCGATGGTATCTTCTTCGTTTCTGAGTAAATCGGCTGTGATGAGTAAGGTTTCTATCGCCCCTTCAGTTAGTGCTCTATCCAATTGCTCTTTACCATAGGCTACTGTGCCTGTTGTGGACAATCTTGTCCATGCTTCTTCAAGTAGCATTATTTCCTTTGAAATTGCATGTTCTCCGAGCAAATCCTCAGCCAAACCGCCGCTTAAAACTTCATTGGCTGCTGAGCGTCCTCCCATTGAAGTGGCAATTAGTTTGATGAATCTGCTATGGCCGCTATCTCTTAGTTCTGGCAATAATACATCTTTTGCATGACCTGGCCCGCACAGTATCATTGGAATCTCATCATTCAGTTGAGCCGAGATGGCCAAAATAACGCTTTTTCTAAAGGATGAAGCCACTGATGAAGTAGTCTTCAAATCACCGCGTTTACCACCTCCTCGCATAGTCCACATTGCGCTTTCTCTTAGCCCTCTACCGGTTACAAAATAGAGAATCATCTCGTCATTCTCAACGACAAGAATTGCTATCTGAGCCGCTTTACTGGCTTTTTCACTCTGCTTTAGCAATTCGACATCAGTTTCATCAAATGGGGTCAGAGACGTTATCTCAATCTCATCCATAATCTCAACAAGATGAGTATGGTGTAAACCAATATCAATCTTAGATTCTTCAATAATTCCATGGATTCTTAATGTGTCTGAAAAGGTTTGATATTCTGAAGTTTCAATTCTCAATTTTATCCACATTTTTTTCCTTTCAGCAGACTTTGCTCGTCCACCAGTTTCTCCTGCAGTAGTTTGGTCTCTCCTCTCACCAAGCATTGCTATCGAAGTACCTTTGCGAGCTAATCTTGAAATTGACCACAAGTCGTCTTGAGATTCAATTCGAATTCTCCATAACATCTGTTGACGTTTGAGAATCTTCATTTTATTCACCCAAATACGCCGATTAAGTTGCCATTCTCATCCATATCCATGTCGAGGGCAGCAGGGCGCTCAGGTAATCCCGGCATCGTCATCATATCTCCACAAATCGCAACGACAAAACCAGCTCCAGCATTCAAACGGAATTCTTTGATTGGTATAGTGAACCCAGAAGGTGAGCCGAGTAAGTTTGGATCGTGAGAGAACGAGTACTGAGTTTTCGCCATACAGACTGGCAGTGTCCCATATCCCCATTTTTCAATTTGGGCTAATTGTTTTGCAGCCGATATTTCAATTCTTACTCTATCCGCCTTGTAGATTCTAGTTGCGATAGAATCTATCTTTTCTCTAATAGTCGCATCTGGCATGAATAATGGTGTGAAAGGTCTTCCAGCGGCAACATGGTCATGAACTGCAGAGACTACTGCTCTTGCTAATTGTTCTCCTCCTGCTCCTCCCTTTGCATGAACTTCACAGATTGTTACTTCAGTTGCTCCGCTTGCCCTAGCAGCATCACTCAATGCGGCAAGTTCCGCATCAGTATCTGTTGAAAATCGATTGATTGAAACAACAACTGGCATACCAAAACCAGCCATATTTCTAATATGTCTATCGAGATTACCAGTTGCACCAATTATTACAGCCTCAACATTCTCAGTAGCCAATTCTTCAGGTGTAGGGCGATATCCACCTCTATCCCCAAAGGCGCCACCATGTAATTTCATAGAGCGTACTGTTACATTCATCACTACACAATCTGGTGACTTTCCAGAATTGGCTGCTTTGATATGCATGAACTTTTCAGCACCCATGTCAGAACCAAATCCAGCTTCAGTGACAACAATATCAGCCGCACCTAGCGCGATTCTATCTGCAATAACGCTAGAATTGCCATGGGCAATATTTGCGAAAGGACCGCCATGGATAAATGCAGGATTTCCTTCTAAAGTTTGTACGAGGTTCGGTAAAAATGCATTCCTCAATAATAATGCCATTGCACCTGCTGCACCAATCTGTTCTGCCTTGATAGGATAGCCTTCAACGGAAGGTCCGATTACAATCTCGCCAAGTCTCCTACGAAGGTCTGCATAGTCATTTGCTAAGACTAATATTGCCATTACTTCGCTAGCAGCGGTAATATCAAATCTTTCTTGTCGAGTATTTCCATTTGCAGCAGTACCCAATCCAATTACAATTTGGCGTAATGCCCTATCATTCATATCAATAACTCTCGGCCAACTAATTCTTTCAGTATCAATCTTGCAGTCGTTGCCAAATTTCAAATGATTGTCAATTAAAGCACTCAGCAAATTATGAGTTGAGGTGATTGCGTGCATATCGCCTGTGAAATGGAGATTGATGTCTTCCATTGGTAATACTTGAGAATGACCACCTCCAGCAGCCCCTCCTTTGATACCAAAGACTGGACCCATTGAGGGTTCACGAATTACACAAGTAGCCATTGAACCGATTGCACAAAGCGCCTGTGTCAGTCCAATCGTAGTTACTGTTTTGCCTTCACCAAAAGGAGTTGGGTTAACTGATGTGACTAATACTAGGCTTCCTTGAGGTCGATTGAATCTTTCACTAATCGCTTTCCAGGTAATCTTTGCCATCCCATTGCCAACAGAAGTTAACTCGTGGGAAGAGATACCCAATTTCCAAGCAATCGCTTCAATTGGTTCTAGAGTTGCAGCTCTTGCAATATCTAAGTCACTAGCCATATTGTTGCTTGCGCGCACAACCACCTTTCAATCTCTCGCTTAGATTAGGGGTTGAAACAGTCTTTTTCAGAGTGTTTGAAAGTATTCAAATCACTCATCTTTCATGTTTCCGAGATAATCTGGAAGTTCAACACCAGCCATTGCCGCTATATCGTGGACAGGCGGTAGTGACTTGATTAGAGAAGATACAAAGTTGGCAGTTGAACCGCCACCATCTCCACCATTGCCTGAATCCCAAACTGTAATCTTATCAATCTTCAAGTTAGAGATCGCTTCAGTTTGTCGTGCAACCAATGCTTCAATCTTTTCAACCATCAGTAGTGTAGCAGCAGCCTTTGCATCTCCACCTGCGCTTTTTACAAGTTGTGCATATCCAGTAGCCTTTGCTTCCAAAACCGCTTGTTGTCCAGCAGCCTCTGCATTATATCGTGCAAGAGTAGCATCCGCTTGACCTTGTGCGATTAGGCGCTCTCTATTTGCTTCAGCAGTAGCAGCGATCTCGATTTGTTCCTTAGCAATTTCTTCACGTGCGATTTCTTCAGCACGAAGTCTTTCACCTTCCATTTCATATTGAGCCCTCTGAATATTGGCTTGAGCGATACGCTTTGCAACTTCTGAACGTTGTAAAGCTTGAGCTTCCTTTTCTGCTAAATCGGCATTGTAATGTGCAATTTCTGCTGCTGATATATTTTCACCTTCAACCGCAAGTGCTTCTTGTTGATTGATATAGATACGCTTCATGGCTTCAGCAGTCTTCTCACCTTTTTCGGCTTCTGCATGGTTATTTGCCTCTTCGGTTCGCATTGTTCTCTCAGCGTTAGATACACCAATTCTTCCATCTCTCAAGGCACTTGAACGGGCAATATCCGCTTTAGCAATAGCCTCTGTAGAAGCAGCTACACCAATGGATTTGATATAATCCGATTCATCAGTAATATCGATAATGTTAACGTTGATCAGATAAAGTCCAATCTTGTGCAATTCAGTGTCAACATTCAATGTGACATCTCGCATGAATGCTTCTCTGTCTGAGTTTATTGCCTCAATCGAAAGTGATGCTACAGTAAGACGAAGTTGACCAAAGATAATTTCTTTAGCCATGTCTTCAATTCCTACTTGGTTTAATCCTAGTAGACGCTCTGCAGCATTTGACATAATAGATGGTTCAGTTGAAACACCGATTGTGAAAGTTGAAGGTACAGTGACACGGATGTTCTGTGAAGAAAGTGCATGTTCAAGATTGATTAGAATAGTCATAGGCTTTAGATCTAAATATGCATAATGCTGTATTAGAGGCCAAACAATTCGTCCACCACCGTGGTAACAGGCGGCCGCTCCACCAGACTTGACATTACCATATACGACCAAAATTTTATCAGATGGTGCCAACTTATATCGCGAGGTTGCGATATATACCGTTCCAAAGATAACTGCTACAAATAATCCAAGTCCTAAGATAAATAATCCCGCTGATGCCATAGTGCTCATGCAGCCATAGGAGCACTCCTTTATGAGTGTTGACCCGAATGTGTCAACTCTTATTCTTCAGAATCGCCCGATTCAGTGACTGAAATCGATTTTACGATTAGAGTTTCACCTATGTGGTTCACCACTTGGATAAATTTCCCAGTTTTGATTTGTTCCTTCTCATTTTGGCTAACTGCGGAAACAGTACGGAGGGAGCCAGTGAATTTTACTTGGATTTTACCAGATTCACCCGGATAAATGGTTTGATACACTTTTCCTTTGGCTCCAATGGCTTCATGGTATTTTACAGTGCCATCTGTTTCTAAACCTTTCATCATTTGGAATACCTTGCCAACAATCCACATAGAGGCTGTGCCAGCAATAGTGCCTGAGGCTATAGCGTACAATACATTTTCATTTGATTGAGATACAGCTAGTCCAAATATTCCAAACATCATCATAAAACTAAGTAATCCCTGTATGGTAAGCATATGGAATATTCCTTCTGCTCCGACATCTAAGTCGACATCAAATCCAAAAGCATCCAGTGCTCCATCAGCAACACCTCCGATCAGGACTAGTGTAAAATATATCAGGAACAATACAGTTCCTATAATCGCTGAACCTGCAAATAACAAATCGACACCAGTAATTGCTCCGATGCCTAAAAAATCTAAAAATGATGAAAACAGTCCACTCATACTTCCGCCTCAAACAGTGATATTAGTTATTTGACATCAATGTTGCCCTGCTTTTTCAGGGGTCTGATGTACAATATGTAGTAATGGATGTACACCACGGGCCCTAAACTAGCGCCAACCAGCAATCCGATTCCCCAGTCCGGGAGATTTAATCCATAGCCAATAGTTCCAATAATAAATAGAGATAACAGCATTGATGCCTTTTCAAGGGTCATCAATATTGGATTTGAGCCATCGTTTACCCTCTCTTTCATAACAAATACATCAAGTATTCCAGGCATACTATTACCTCAAATAATTAAATTAGACCAAGTCAATTCACTGAGAATAATAATGATGGCATAAATAACTGCAATATACGTAATTGGATTTCTACCTGGCTCCATATGACCGTCTACTTGAATCATTCTGCCATCAGCTCGCGTGATTATTGCAGTTCTTTCTGAAGTGCTGTAATCTCCATTCAATGTGAATTCCTTGATATTTTTATTAGATTGGTATACCATGAATGTAATGGTTCCAATAATAATTCCCATGCTAGGTCCTAAATAAAATCCTAGAGCATCATTGAATTCCATCCACATTGCAGCGGTCATATACAAGCCTAGAGCTCCTGTCATCCATCCGATGACCTTTTTTTCAGCCCTATACTTGATTCCTTCCATATTGTAGGCAATGAAGGGTCACTATTGAATCCTCGCCCGTTTTGGACATAACTTTACGACAGTATTCAATTACTACCCCCGCTGTGTATATTTATGGCTGGTGTTCGATATGCAATCGCAGGTTCGCCTGTAGAACATTCACTATCTCCTTTATTATTAGCCATTGTACACGACCATCTTACTGCAATTGAATCAAAAACAACATCCGGTTTTAAGGTCTTAAAGTTAGATTTGGTAGATACTTCAAATATTGAGGATGCACTTGCTTGGGGATACGCAGGCTCAATGCCTAATTCATTATCTTGGAAATTGACCGGTGCGCCATTTGGCAAATTTAGGACGACAGAGTTATTGGCGAAAGCGATTGCTGCATCAGGAGAAATCCTCGACTGTTCACCACTACTAGAATCTAAATCAACAAAAAGTTTGCAATTACAAATACAAGAGATGTCTGAGAAAATGCAATCGTTGGCTAATTCCAAACTTCCCAACACTGCATTGAATGAAGAGATTTGGATAAATTTAACATCGCCATTGAAGCATACATTGGTTAGTAATGCGGTCTCTACAATTGATAATTCTATGGATATTCTATCTGTAAATTGTCTTAGATGGGATGGGCAAGGTTGGTTTTGCGGTACATTTGATGGTTTAGGAGTTATATCGGCAGCAGATTGCCACGGGATAGAGGTTGCAAATGGTGCAACTATCGCTATACTTGGAGGTGGTGGTGCGGCCAGAAGTACTGCTCACGCCTGGATAAATGGTGGTGGTAAAGTGATAGCCATAGAAGGACGTCGTCCACTCTCGGAAGGAGATTGGATTGATAGCAAAAAATACAATGGTGAGATTGATGTTTTTATCAACTTTGATGGGGGCGATATCGGTACCAATCAAGAAGCAAATATTGCTCATGATAAAGCTAAACTTGTTTTTGAAGCACCATACTCATCGATGCGGGGAGACGCAGAAGAAAGAATTTCACAGTTAGCCCAAGGTCCATTCAATGGCCGTTGGTTACTTGCGAGCCAGCATTTAGAATGCTGGTCCAATTTCTGGACTCCCCAATTAGGCGATATGCTGCCATCAGTTGGATTACTATTGACTAAATTAGCACATGCTGAAGCCATTATAGAATCATATACAAAGTAACGAAGCATCAAAGAACAATGGCTTCCAGTTGCCACCTAGTGGCAAGTATGAGGAGATTTGTAAAACCATCAATTTTAATATTATCAATGATGATAATTTCAACACTACTTCCAGTAGTCGCCGCATCCCTATTGCAAGAGGATGATGACTTTCAACCAATACATCAAGGGATTGATTATCCGGTAGGGTGGAGTGAGATCAATATTGGATTCGGCCCTAATTCACAGAGTTTTGAGATGATATACCCTGCTATGTCCGGTGGAAGTGATGATGAAATGGCGGGTAATGGTCCATTTCCTTGGGTGCTATTTTTTGGTTCTAGCGGCGAATCAATAGATGGATATATGGAACTCACAAACGAGATTGTAAAGCGTGGATATATTGTTCTAGTAAGTCAAGAGATGAGTGATTCAAATGACCTTTCGGAAGGCTTGGAAATAGCCGAAACCGCATTAGAATTAATGAATGATACAAATAATTCCCACGCAATAGTATTGGGCGGTTTCGGAAATATTGATGTTAATCACTGGGCACTTGCCGGACATGGTGTTGGTGCAATGGCCGCAACATCACTGTATCCATATTGGCTAGCGAGTGATGACGGAAACACTACATACGGGCCTAGTGGGATTTTTGCAGTAGGTGCAGATTTTTCATCTTGGAATCAACGAACTGGATTGTTTTCATTAGCCGACCGGCAGGCACCTCTACCGAATACAGGTTTGTTCATTACAGGTACTGCTGATGAGATTGCACCTGCCTCTGATGCTATCGACAGACTTCAATTAATTAATGACTTTTCTTGGCAGATGATGCACCTAGTGGGTGCGAATCATTATCAATTCCAAGATACAACTTCAATTTTTGAAATCGGTGATGGTGAAGCTACAATGAGCAAAGAAGCCCAATTAGATTTGAGTTCAACCCATATTGTTGCATATTTAGACGCAGCATTAAAGGGTGAGCACAGCCGCTTCCGTGATGCTTTCAATAGACCTATTTCGCCAGAGATTATTTCAGACCCTAATTCTTATGTTGTAGAGGACTTGTCTTCCGCTGAATGGCTCAAAGTAGGTAATGTTTGGTCAGTACCTGACAATAATGAATCGGTCGGTCCGGAAGACACAGTCAATTTGAAAATGAACTGGACACTTCGCAATGGTTCGCCTTATTCACAGTTACCAGGTAACTGGAATGTGACAGTGGTTTGTGATATTGATTCTTCTCTGAATACAACAGAAGGGCTAATAGACAGCAATGGAGTGGCAATTTGTCTATTTCCAATGGTTGATGTTGAGCCGGGAGCAAATCGTTTATTCATCAGTGTATATGTTGAAGGAGCCCCCTCTCATCGATACTTAGACATCATGCGAACAGATTCACCATTGGTTGTTTTGACTCCGCCTGCTATTATCGACATACCGCAAAGAGGTAGTACACATGTTGAAAATGGGCTAATTGCATATGACCCAGATGGGCAGAGTGTCTACATTGATAATGCGACATTAGTAGGGTTAAACTCACAGCATTTCAATTTCCAAATAGATTCAGATAATCTTGGTTTTACAGTGTTCCATAGCCTAGATGAAGAATGGACTGGCTTGAATAATTTGAGACTTGATTTTAAAGCGGGCGGGCAAACTATTGACGAAGTAACAACAGAAATAACGCTTCGAGTAATGCCGGTTGATGATGCTGCTAGTTTGATTAAGAACATTCCATTACAACAAATGGATGAAGATTCACAACCAATAATATTGAATCTCTCAGAATATGTATTTGACCCCGAGGGAGAGGAGATTGCAGGAATAGTAAACGAAAACTCATCCGAATTAGGTCCTGTTTCAATCGTTATAGCAGATGGTTTTGTCACCATTACACCACTAGCAAATCAAAATGGTGCTGTGGTGGTTCATATGCTGGTTGGAGATGGCTATAATCCAGCACTAAATTTGGATATCCCAATTAATATACTGGCAATTGACGATATCTTGATCACCAATAATTCCTCTTGGCAAATCAATGCTACCGAAGATGAAACCATTATTGTTAATTTGAATGATTTCGCTTATGACCTTGATGGTGATTCATTGACGTGGTTAATAGAAGGTGGAGAATCCTCAAAATGCAGTTTTGTTATTGCGGGTAATGATTTGATTGTTAATATGAAGGCAGACAAATATGGTGCTTGTAATTCTCAAACACTAAATGTAACTGATGGAACTACCAATTATTCTGCTCTTTTGAATGTGACAATTTCACCTCAACCAGATTTGCCAACTATTCGCATTGGTAATGTCAATCTACTCGACAATCTAGCAGCAACAGTTCAATGGGATCTTATTGATTTGGATGGAGGACAACAATCAACTGTGAGTTTTTCTCTCGAAAACATCACCCAAAATGTCACTTCATCATGCAGTAATGATGAGTCACAATACATCTCTAAATGTGTTACTATGCTTGTTTTGCCACAGCAACATGATGGTAATATCACAATTACAATCCGCGTTACTGACTTGGAATTAAATCAAACTGTAGGGGTTGAATATACTTTGGATATGAATAGTAAACCACTTGTTGAAGAAACAGAAACCATCCAAGGCAGTACAGTCTCTAGTGAAATAATAATTGGATTAGCAGGTGGTTTATTTATTATGATTATTATTATTTTCATCAGCAAGAATTCAAATTCTAACGCTCAATTATTGCGCCAACAAGAACCGGATACTGAACAACAAATTGATATCGATGAAGTAATTAGTGAAGAACAAGAAGATTCAAAAACTGGTTCAAGCGGTCTTTTAGCAAGAGCGAAGAAAATCTAGTTCACAACGGAATATTACCGTGTTTCTTAGGCGGAGTCCATTCCCGCTTTGACTTGATGATATTGAGTGCACGGCATAATCGCATTCTTGATTCTTCAGGTTCAATAACATCATCCAACCATCCATTACGGGCGGCGACATATGGGTCTCCGAATTTGTTCTTATATTCAGCCACAAGACGAAGGCGAACTTCTTCTTTAAGTTCATCTTCAACCGCGTTAATTTCTCTACGGTGAATTACATTGACCGCACCTTCTGCACCCATTACTGCTAATTCAGCAGTTGGCCAAGCAACGTTATAATCGCTCTGTAAGTGCTTGCATGACATTGCTAAATATGCGCCTCCATAGGCCTTTCTTGTAATCAAAGTTAATTTAGGAACAGTTGCTTCTGCATAGGCGAATAACAACTTTGCGCCATGCCTAATTATCCCACCCCATTCTTGAACTACGCCCGGAAGGAATCCAGGAACATCTTCAAAAGTTACTAGTGGAATATTGAATGCATCACAAGTTCTAATGAAGCGGGCAGCTTTTATTGAAGCGTCAATATCTAGACATCCTGCCAATACCTTCGGTTGATTGCCAACAATTCCAATAGGCATTCCATTCAATCGCGCAAAACCAATTACGATATTTTCCGCATAGGCGTCAAATAATTCAATGAAGATACCATCATCGACAACTTCCTCAATTACCTTGACCATATCATATGGCTTGTTTGGGTTGTCTGGGACGAGTGTTTCGAGAGTAGTGTTTAGTCTTGTAATAGGGTCCGCAGTTTGCTCATATGGGGCATCGGACATACAATTGTCAGGAAGATAAGATAGAATCTCACTTGCCAACATACAAGCATCCTCTTCATCACTTGCAATTTGGCAAGCAATACCGGAACGGGAAGCGTGTAAGTTTGCACCGCCTAATCCTGCAGCATCAACTTCTCCGTTGATAACTTCAGGTGTTTCAATTGGAGATGAAAGGAATAATTGTCCGTGTTCCTCTCCCAAAATTGTAAAATCTGCCAAACTCGCTGCGAGGGC
>DAJY01000096.1:0-12456 GCA_002499015.1 Euryarchaeota archaeon UBA242 | reverse complement strand
CCGTTGACGCCATCTTGGGCTCTTTGTCCACCGCCGTCCCACATTCCAATTATCGGTGTTTTTGCTTTGTCAGCCATCTCCACTATCTTAGCGATTTTCTTAGCATGCATTTCACCCATACTTCCTCCATGGACACTGAAATCTTGAGAAAAGCAGTAAACTCTTCTGCCGTTAATTGTTCCATGTCCAGCAACAACTCCATCTCCAAGAGTATGATGCATGAACATACCATGGTCGCTAGTACGATGGGTGATGAATGCATCTATTTCGATGAATGAGCCCTCATCTAGAAGCATGCTAATTCTCTCTCTAGCAGTCCCTCTTCCTGAAACACGAATTGCTTCTTGAGCCTTCAAACCGCCTCCTAGGCGGGACCTTTCACGCATACTGCGCAAATTGATAACAGCCTCGCTCTGCTTCTCTGCCATATCTAGTCCATTCCTTGTCGGTTTTTGATTAGTGTGCTTATTCCATTAGGGTTGCACGGCCCTCTCCACATAAATCTGCAGCGATAATTGAATTAATATCCTTACCAGTTGATAGCGCCCAATGCAACTTTGCTACAACTGTTTCTGGTGGTGCAACAATACCATGACCTAATATCCCCATTTGCTTTTGCTTTCGTCCTTTAGAGTATACATTCATATCAACAGGGCCGTAAATACATTGATTGACAATGACTACAGGAACTTCACGATTTACAGCTCTTGTAATACTTCGCCAGAGTAATAAATTTTCAGGTGCATCTCCTTCCGGGTCATCTATTGGGAGATGTCCTAAACCAGTTCCGTGTATTACAATTGCTTGGCATCCAAGGTTCATTATCGCATCAATTTGCTCAGCGATTAACCATGGTCCAGAGATGAATTGAGGTATACGGATTTCTAGTTCAAATTTATCAGGAGAAGAGGCTACTTCTCTCGCGTTGGGTAATTCCAATTCCGCTGAATAAGTTTGACTCAATTGATGAGAAGGTTTGCCATTGTTGGCACTAATAATTGCAAGGGGTTGTGTATTTATTCCTTTGAATGCATCTCTACGCGTTGAGTGCATCTTTCTGACACCGATTCCCGGATGCACTGAACATTCTCCATCATTTGAACTGGTGTGCATTACGACAACTACTGAGTCACCCGCTGCACCAATAGGTGCAGGGCCATTAGCAGCCCAGTGTACAGCAGCGATTAGGTTTTCAGTAGCATCAGAAGAGCCTCTATCACTAGAGCGCTGTGATCCAACAAGAGCAATAGGTCGAGGTGTTTTTCCACCAGAACCTGCCCATGCAAATGAAAGCGCAGCTGCGGTGTAGTGGAGAGTGTCAGTTCCTTGAGTTACAACTACTCCATCAACTCCATCTTCGAAAGCTTGCCTTGAAGCCTCTGCGATTTTATTCCAGTGTTGAGGTCGCATATCATCTGAAAACATATTACCCAATTTTACCGCTTCTATATTGGCGATATCCCTCAGTTCGGGAATGGATGAAATCAATTCATCAGGCTCAAAACTCGCCACTACTGCGCCGGTTGCATAATCTACTTTACTTGCGATTGTACCTCCGGTGTGAAGGATTCTAACCGTAGGTAATGATTTGTTGATAGGTGCTTGATTTGACTCGCCTTTGGCAGTTTCTGTGGCAACACTTGCAACCACTTCTATGCTTGTTATTGAGTCGAGAGAATAACTGGCATTATATCCATTTACCAGTTTAATAGTCATATGTCCAACAGATGCAGCAGGCATGACGACTCCTCCTATCTCAGTAGAGCCGTTGTGACTTTCCACCGTTACGAGGACGCGACTACCAGTGTCAGGCACATCAACCATGAAGACCTCCATCAAGTCAAGGCACATCAAGACATCGGAATTCAGTGGGTGCCAATAGTTGATTTTATTAGAATTAATGATAGTCAAAAATGTCTAGACTATCTCACTGGTGCCGGGAGCGGGGCTTATTCGGGCTTAGTTGAACCATTAGGATTTATTATGAAACTAAAACGAATAACCTTACGAGAACTGAACAAAATATAGCACTACAACTGTTCTCGTCCGTTCACGGCAACAAATTGAAATTACAACATGATATAGATTCAATCAGGTGCCGGGAGCGGGACTTGAACCCGCGACCTTCGGATGTCTCAGACACCACAATGGGATTGTTTGCACGTCATACGATTGCCTTGTAGGCTGCCCTATGAGTCCGACGCGCCACCAACTACGCCACCCCGGCTTACCCCGTCGTGAAGCACTCTCCCTTTGAATGATACGGCTCACCTTTGATGTGCTGTCCATTGTAGGCTTTATTCACTGGCAACTTTTGGCCTTGGACATGGTGGACCTAAACACTGCGATTGCGGCTGCTTCAACAGAGCGTCGCAAGCGTACAGAAGGTGAGGATAAAGAAAAGAAAATCCGCCGTAGTGGGGCAGATCTCGGGCTAGAGGCCTTTGACCCTGCCAAATACGCTGAGAAAGAAAAGGCCGATGCGGTTTCTATGTGGTTGGTGCTTACCTTTTCAGTGATTGTATCACTGTTAATGCGCTATGTATTGATGCCGAATACCGCCGCTGACAAAACAGATATTTTGTATCTTCTTCCTTTAACCGCAATGATTCTACTTCCACAAGTTCACCGCGCAATATTGCCGCAAAAATACCTTGAACATTTCACTAAGGGCACTTGGGTGAAAAGTGGATTTTTACACACATTCACCTTTTTAGCAATGGCCTTTTTGTTGGTTAATCCACCGTTTGGAGACATTGTAGCACCGCAATTATCCAGTGAATGGACAATTGCTACTGATGATGGTGTTGAATTGCTATTCGATGATGGAACCAGCAAGGATGCTATCACTTGGACAGTTGATTCGGAAGGCAAATTAAGCGGCCAAGTTTGGTTGTTATTCGGATTGGCAGATAATGTTAATTCAGATGGAGCCGAAGTAATCGTGACGCTTACTAATAATGAACCCAGCAAAGAACTTTCAGCAAATAATACCTTTTGGGTTGATAATGAACAAAGATTACTAAATGCAACAACTACGACAAATAGTACAATTCCAAATCTATTCCCGCATGGTGATAAAGACCAACAGTTTGCAATCAAATTGGGTGAAAACCTTCCTGAAGGTACGCATATAATTACAGTTCAAATAATCGAGCAAGGAGATCCTTGGGAGAACTCAAGAACCTACAAATGGAACTTAATAGTTGTTAAGGAAGTTGTTCAAGGTTAAGAAAGCAAGTCTGAATGAGCCGCCATTATTGTGCTCAATAGTATCGAGATTTTGTTGATATCTCTTTTCTCATTAGTAGTTCTTATCAATTTGGAAATTCTGTATTTGCGAATAATTGGGGCAATTGGCGTCCAACATGCAGCGTCTATCAAGTATTGTCTTACTATCATATCCTTGCTGAGGAGAATCTGATACCAGTCATTTTTCTACACCCCTGTTACAAAAGGTGAAAGTGAACGGATTCGAATTACTTCTTCTTCAGATGTGTTACAAAGCGTGCGGTTAAGGCATCGAGTTGTATGTGCTCTCCACCGCCTTCTACCAGTCTATAATCGACTTCAGCCATCCATTCAGTTAGATCTAGTTTTGCTGACTCACTAAGGAAATCAGCCGAATATAATTCGCGATGTAATTGGTTGACAAAATCAGTTCCAGCCAGACCATATTTGTCAAGTAATTCTTTCAGCCTTCTTCTTGCAGCATGAAAACCATCATCCTTGCATGCCATCAAATATTGATGTAATGCTTCGGGAGGTGCTGTTGCCGAGGTTTCATAGATTAATTCTCTCGTAATATTATGGTCTAATGCTGCGGCTACTTGGAGAGCAGTAATCGCCTTTCTAAGATCACCTTGGCTGATTCTTGTCAATGCCTCTGCGGCATCATCAGCTAGATTTATCTTCTCTTCCTTTGCAACATGTATCACTTGATTTTTTACTGCTGAATCCGATAGTGGTCGAAATCTAAAAACTGCACATCTAGACTGTATTGGTTCAATGATCTTTGAAGAGTAGTTACAAGATAAAATAAATCTGCAAGTTTGAGCATATTGTTCCATAATTCTGCGAAGGGCACCTTGTGCATCATTGGTCAAAGCATCGGCTTCATCTAGAAAAATAATCTTGAATTTAGCACTGCCATAGGGGGCAGTTCTTGCGAATTGTTTTACTTTAGTCCTTATGCTTTCCAATTTTCTTTCATCAGAAGCATTCATCTCCAGTAAATTCTGCCGATAATCTTTACCAAATACATCTTTTGTCAAAGCCATGGCGGCAGTTGTCTTTCCAGTACCTGGGGGCCCTGCGAAAAGCAAATGTGGGAATTCTTTATTCTTGGAATATATCGTTAATCGTTGCACTACGGGCAATTGTCCGCGAATATCTTGAACTGATTGCGGGCGGTATTTTTCAACCCATAAGTCGCTCATAGATGTGACCTTTACGGCGAACCTCCTTCAACATTTGCTTGACTTTTGATTGGCGTTAAATCAATTCGGAGTGAATCTGTGGAAAACAATTCATTGTTGCTGGATGCTCTCCCGTAGGGAGAACAAAGTGTTTTGGACTACCATTTCATGTTCATTGAGGGAAAAGACAGTATAAGTGGGAGGAGGTGTGAAGGATGAGCCCCATGCTACGCGATAACAAAAAACCTCAAACTTCGGTAGCCGTATTGCTGATCGTTCTATTTTTATTCGCAGATTTAGCACTTCCAAGTGCAATTCCAGAATGGAAAGAATTGGAAGACACACCTGCGGTTAGTAGAGTAATTTCTAATGTATCTCCTGCAGAGGATACTTACATAGATTCTTTTTATCCAAACGACAATTTTGAACAGGCATCAAATGGCACACTTAATGGAGGAACCACATCACCTGCTCGTTTACTTTTCAGTTTCAATCTGAGTTTCGGTTCCACAGATACAATCCACTCAGCAACACTGAGTTTGACTTGTACAACCGATGCGATAGTTTCAACCGATATTGCAATTTATCCAGCGCCAATAACAGCATCATGGAATGTGACACAAGTTACTTGGATTAATTCTGCAACGAACGTCATGTGGAATTCATCCGGCGCTGATGGTTCGTCAGAGCGTGGTGTTTGGGAACCGCCACACCGTGCTATAGCCAATGGGACAATGCTGGTAAACGTAACCGCTATTGCACAGCAAGCAGCATCTAATAATCAAAACACATTAGAACTCATAGTAGCATCAGAAGGAGCGGAATATACTTGCGCGATGAGTGAATCTTCAATAGTGTCTCAAAGACCTTCTCTAACCCTGGACACCTCTTCTTCAGCAGCGGGTAATGGTGGAAGTGTCACAGCAGATTTCGTTGAAGAGGGGGCATCATTGATGACTGGGGATTTTATTCTAATGGCAGAAAAGAACCCTACACTTTCCTATGACTCATTAGTTGGAAGTGGTGTGGAATTCCAACTTTCTTTAGATTCTACCTTCAAATCAAATGAAGACCTTACATGGCATTACAGTACAATGTCAAATCCCTTCACTACAACCAGTAGTTCAGGTACTTTTGATGTTCCAAGTGGCAGTGAAATCTCCAATGGTTCAGTGATATACTACCGTGTTCGCTCTATGGATTCCACTGATACACTAAGTGATTGGACTGACAGTTATTTCTCGCTACCTACTCTTTCTGTCACCGATAACGGCGATGGAACAGCAACGATTGAAATCGATGCAGACGACATGGGGCTGAACAATGGTTTCATCGAAGATGCCCAAGTTGACGAACGTTCAATAAATATGAACTTCGGTTCGAATGATAAAATGGAGGTAATGATGTCAACTAGCGAAGAATCTCTAGTCCATTTAAGATTAAACTTAGACCAACTTGGTTTACATAGCAATGCTACGGTTCAAAATGCAGAATTAAATTTAACCAGATTCTCAACTTTAGGCTCGCCAGAGGTATCCATTCACGAAGTAACTTCCGAAGGTGTTTGGGTTGAAGCCGACATTACATGGAGAAATTCCGATTCATCTAATCAATGGAATGATGGTGGAAGAGATCTTCTTTCAGTCGCAAGCGACACTATGGTCGGAACTACTTCATCATCTGATTCATCCTTTGAAATTACCGACGCGCTACAAGAATGGGTGAGGGATGGGGCTACTGGTTCCAAGGATTTCATGATGATTGGGCGTAGCGATACTGGAGCTTATGCTTCCAGTGGGCTACAAGGGATTAATTTCTATTCATCCGACACTAGTGACGATACTAAGAAACCTAAGTTCGAATTAACATATAGTTGGAGTTCAAACACGACTATTAGTAATCCAACAATACTCGGACCAGAACAAGGCAAAGCAGTTTGGGACCAGGTGGGACACAATCTCTCCGGAAATACCACCCCCTCACTCACATGGTTGGGAACATCTTCAACTTCTTACAATATGCTTTACCAGATCGCAACCGATCAATACTTCCGCGATAGAGTAAATCTAGTGGATACAAGAACCGATTCCAATTTCACTTCTAGCCAAGGAATATTCAACTTAACTGGCGATGATGAACTAAATACGGGTAATATGTACTTCTGGAGAGTTTCACACATAGATAATGATGGGCTACGGGGCGAATGGGAATATTCGAATTTCCTCGTCAGTGGATTGGAGAGTACTTGGTTGGGTAACGATAGATACGAGTTTAGATTAAGTGACGGCAATGGTACAACTGATGGGCTATATCCTGAATGTGATGACACATATATTGACAGCGGATCTTCAACAACCAACTATGACGGGGAGTCTGAAATGCAAATTTCATACAATACTTGGCCTAGTGAAACGAGTGTATTATTCAATTGTGATCTTGTTGCTAATTTACTACCGAGCGGATATGCAGTGGAATCTGCACATTTGACCGTTAAATTGGCAGATTATCCTAGCGGTTCACCAAATGTGGCTGTTTGGGAGAGCAGACAACATAACTGGACTGCTGAAGAAGCAACTTGGACTACATATGATGGAACTAATAATTGGGCTTCAGCTGGAGCAAAAGGCTGGGAGAGAGGTTCTCTCATCGATTCACTAACAGTTGGAAATTCTTATTCAGCAGGTGATACAATTGAATGGAATGTAACATTGGGTATTCAAAATGCCATGCGTCAAGATATGGCAGCAGACTTCATCATCGGTGTAACTGGTGCAGGGTCTGGTAGTGACCGAGACATCATGATCTATCCAGGTTCAACTACAACCGCAAGTAATAGGCCACAACTTTCCTTTGTTTATGTTCCAGGTTCTGACGCAGTTCCGGATGATCCAATTCCACTTTCACCACTGAATGGTTCATGGTCTGTAACTCCGGGAATTGAGACCGCACCAGAACCCCGTCCTGAATTGGGTTGGTCTTTCAATGGCACCATGAGCATTGGTGGCTGGGCAGTGCAAATGGACAAATCAACTTCATTCAGTACTCCTGATCTAATCATGACAACATCATGGCTAGATTCTGGTTTTGATACAACAAATCTAACCTACACGCCAGCAAGTAATTTAGAGAATGGTTCTACTTGGCACTGGAGAGTAAGAGCAATATCGACCACAAACCAACTCGGTAATTGGTCCCAAGCATTTAATTTCCTTCTACCAGACATTACCACTTGGTCTATTGATTCAGACAATGCAGCAGTTGAATTGCATCACAGAAAGGCTATGCCATCTCTCAATATTCCCGATTTTATAGATACATATGTAATTGAAGGAGGCACTGGTTCAAGTTCTACATATGATACATCTGGATATATCTACGTGGGTGAGATGACAACAGGATACCAATCAGCGGGATTGATTAAGATCCCACTAAATCAATTACCAAATCCAAGCAATGCAAGAATCACAAATGCAGATTTAAACCTATACTCAATATTTGGTTCATCCATCGGCGAGCCATTGGCGGTTAGGCCGGTATTACAAAATTGGAATTCTGATGCAAATGACACAACATATGATGGAATTAACAATTGGTCAGCACTCGGTGGAAGAAATATTGGAACAGATATTGGTACTTATGTAGATATTCAAGACAGTGTATCTGCGGGTTGGATGACATGGGATGTCACAGAGGCAATACAAGCCGCTCAAGCAGCAGGTTCTAGTGAATTATCATTGATGATTTACGCATCTGGTACGGTAACTCAAGATTATGTCCAATTCATTTCAACAGATAGTTCCTCATCTGACAAACCTTGGTTGAATTTAACTTGGACTAATGGTAGTGCTTCAATACCGACTATAGCAGGAAATAATGCAGGCCCTAGCAACAATGCAATCGCTTGGAATACAACATCACATGCAGCAATACCAGAATACAAACCTACTATGTCTTGGACTCATTCTAATTCAGCAAATATTGATGATTGGAGAGTTTTCATTATGGCTGATGCAAATGAGGAAATGGAAGGATTAACCACCTATGACTCTAGGTCTCAGCCACAATTATTTGATTTGACAAATTTAACCTTCACACCAGGAACTGACATTACTCACACCCGTGAAGTGAGATGGATGGTACAACCTGTTGTCGATAAGATGTTGGGTCCACGCAGTACTTCTACAGTATTCCATATACCTGAAGAAATGAGTGGTGAAGTAGATTCAACTACCGCTTGGGTCTCACTTCAAGAAGGAGCATATGTAGAGTCGTTATCCTACCCAGCACTAACAGAAGATACTTATCTTGACAGCGCTAATAGATTTACATCTTTTGGAACTACTGCAACGGTAAATGTAGGAGCAAGTCCTTTATCAAGTAACTATTATGCTAACACCTTAATATCGTTTGATTTAGGTGTTATTCCACTTCCAAATATCTATGAAATTCAAAATGCTACTTTGGAAATGTCAGTTCTATCAGGTACAGGTTCAGTATATACTTCAGTATCGGTAATGAATACAACTTGGAGTGAATCCTCTAATTGGGCCAATGCATCATCATCAACTAGTTGGGATGTACAAGGTGCTCATCAAAGTACTGATAGCGACCTACCATTTACCCAAGGACAATGGATTAATTCTTCCGGTGGCACAATTATTTGGAATTTAACTAGTGCAATTCAAGAAGCAATTCATAATGGGCAGAGCACAATCTCTCTGATTCTCCAAGGCGAGTCATTCGGAACAACTACAATGGGCACATATGCATTGCATAGTAGTGAAGCAACAAATGTAGTCAATAGGCCAAGAATAAATTTCACTTACATGGAACAAGCACCATGGATTCCTTCAGCTTCAACTGGATTATTACCAGCGGATGGAACTACACTGTGGGATACTAGCACATCTAGACCTTCGGGATTAAGCGTATTCGATGTCAATTGGACAGAACTTCAAAACAATGAAACCCGTTGGTTTGGTTGTAGTTCAGACTCTCCACGTATGACATTTGCCGACTGTACGGATACGAATGATTTAACTGGAACTGATTTTTCATTCAATTCCAGCACCAATACGGTAACAATCTCCAATAATTCATATGATGATGGATGGACATATTGGCGCGTCAGAGCGGATCAAAACGACCGTATTGGTCAATGGTCAACTGTTAACAGTTATAGAACTCCAGACTCAATTGGATATGATGATGGTAATGGCAATCATACAGTAATATTGTCACGTGGTTCAATTTTCTCTGAGAGTGGTATATTACCACTAGCACCGGATGTGGAACTGGAATCAACTGTATCCACCAATCAGGGTTCGAGCACCACTATAGATTTAGGTTCAACATCATCTGGAACAGGTGAAAGCCAAATTCTTCTTGAATTCTATTTGGGAGACATTCCATGGCCTGCGGCGATGACACCTACGTCAATGGTTCTCAAACTTTGGCGAGACCAAGTAATTGGAACAACTTCAACAACAGTTTCTGCACATGCTTGTTCTTCATTCAGCGAATCAAGTGCTACTTGGAGTAATGCCCCAACTTGTTCAACAACTGAATTAACCAGGACAACTCTAACTTTAATGCCACCAAGTGGGTGGCATGAATTTGATTTGACAAGTCTAGCACAATCCAATATTGCTAATGGCAATACTACAATGTCAGTATTACTGAAGGTTGTAGGAACGCCTGGAACAACTCACCGTTTCTTATCAAGTGATTATAGTGCCAATGAATCACGTCGCCCGCAATTGGTCTTGGATTATGTTGACAACACAGCAGGAATTGTTCCTCCGAACCAACCTTCACTGCTCTTCCCACTAGATGGAAGCGTACTATACGATACCAATGAAGTAGTTCTTCAAAGCCAATCAAATCCAGTCTTATCTTGGAATTCAGTAAATGGAGCGAGCGGATATATAGTCACAATTGCGAATTCAACAGGTGTCTATAAGTTCAAGTCATGGGAAAGTACATACATTAACGGTACAACATTCCGTTTCAATGACCTGTTAGATGCAGGCGATGTATTCTCATGGTGGGTACAAGGTGTTAATCAAACAATTCCGGGTCCTTCTTCAGCACGTTGGTCGTTCGCAATTGGTGACCCCTCACATACCGATAATCAAGATATGACCTTCACCTATGATTTCCAAACAGGAAATGAAGTAATGCAATTTGGTCACACCAATATTAGAGATAGCACTCTTAGTGAAGCGAATCCAAGTGAAAATATGGGAGGCCAAGATTATCTCACAATTGGTACTGGTTGCGATTCTGTTGCTAATGCGGAATGTAGGGTCGTAATTGGATTAGATAATTCTCAGATACCATTTGCTCCATTCCAGAATATACACTCTGCAAGACTTGGATTCTATATCTCATCAATGAGCGCATCCGGTGGAGCATCTTCTTTGGAGATTTCAGTACACAAAATGCTTTCATCATCTTGGAGCCAATCCGCTTCCTCATGGAATCAATCAATGCCGGGGATGAATTGGAGTGCTCCAGGTCTTCAGGCAGGTTTCGAGTATGATGCTACTGCAATTACTACAATTACACTTCCATCCACAGCCACAGGATGGTTTTGGTTGGATATAGGTGTGGATGGAATGCTTGTTGACAATGATAACCAATGGATAATCATTGCAACACCAAATGCGGGATCTTTTGCAATGGACGTCTATTCTAGTGAACATGCATCCTCTTCCCTGAGACCAAAGATACAGTTGAATACAACAAATATTAGCAGTATTACAATTGCACCAACTTTGTCAACGACGGATGCAGATTCCACATTCAGTTTCTCACATCAAGCATACAACCACCAAGTATTGCAAATCAGCGCACCAGTGACTTGGAGTTCTAGCGATGGAAGCATTGATTCCTTCGGATTATTCACTCCACGAAGCGTTGGTACGCACACAATTACTGCTTGTTTCGGATTAATTTGTTCTAGTGAATCAATAACGGTAACTCCAGGAGTTCCAACGGATCTTGATGTTACGCCTCTAATTGGCCAAATTACATCCGATGAGTCTTTGGAAATTTTCGCAACTGTTGTTGATCAATTCGGCAATACTGTTTCAGGTGAATTGATTACATATTCTGCTACAAATGGTTCAATGGCTGGCGTTAATGGCAATATATTCTACCCACATGAATCAGGAACTCAAACAGTTACTGTAACATGGGGAACTCAATCGATTGATGTAGTGATTTCAGTAGACACTGGTACACCTGCATATTTTGAATTGTCAGGTTGTGAAGGAACAGTCCCTGCTGGTGAATGGTGTGACATAACTCACCTTCTTTACGACCAGTATGGTAATCTGCTAAATATATCACAAGCAGGATTGCTAACTTGGAGCACAAATAATGGTAATTACAGTGAATTGAATGGGCAATATTTCCCAGATCACTTAGGTATCTGGAATCTTTCTCTAACATCGATTTCAGGCGTATCTGCCCAGATGGAGATTACAGTTGGACATGGAGAGATGCAGAGTCTTGAGCTCGCAGCATCCTCAACATCAATTACAGCAGATGATCTCGTATACATTAATACAACGAGAATAGATGTACGAGGAAATAGGCTGGTAGTAATATTGCCAATAGAAAATTGGACAATGACGGCTGATGGTAACTTAAGTGCAGGTGAAATTGCAACTTGGAACCCAGTCTCAAGAGGTTCTAAGTTGCTACAAGCGAAGTATGAATCTGTTTATGCTGAAATAACAATTACAGTTTCAGAAGGAGCGATTAATACATTGGTATTGATAGTTGACTCTGAAGATTCTAGTTGGCAAAATATGTTACTAACTACAGATGACACATTATCGGTCAAGGTCAAGGCAA
Organism: Euryarchaeota archaeon UBA242; assembly: GCA_002499015.1. Taxonomy (GTDB): domain Archaea; phylum Thermoplasmatota; class Poseidoniia; order Poseidoniales; family Poseidoniaceae; genus MGIIa-L1. Next base: position 172 of record DAJY01000096.1, on the reverse strand, counting down.
TTGATCTGAAGGATAATCGCTGGACAATAACAGCTAATTGGTCAATTTCACATCAACTTTGGAATGACCAAAGCGCTTTGGAGCAATTGACGAATGACCAAACCACATTCAACCCGTCTCATGCATCAACATCGCAATATACCATCACTGCAACATATGACGATGGAAATAT
>DAJY01000061.1:15596-27343 GCA_002499015.1 Euryarchaeota archaeon UBA242 | reverse complement strand
AATGCCAACATAAAAAACAAGAAAAAGAAAATACCGAGCCTCTTTTCTGTTTTAAGGTTCAATCCTGCAGGCTCATCCAAAACTATCGGCACCCTCGGTTCCCCTCCCATATAATACAAGAATGGCAATATCAATGCCAGTACGAGAGTCCAAACTGAAAATCCGTCAAAGGCTTTGAATAGCCAAGCAAATATTAGAATTACGAAGAATAATCTAACTTGAGTGCCAGAATTTCTGGCCATCACCGAACCTAGACGAGAAACCATCAATCTCCCACCAGGGAATGTTGGAATCGGAAGTAATGAAACCCAACCAAAGAATGTCAAAACTGAACCTGCTTTGGCAAATGGATGCGCCCAAGCAAGCCTAATATGAATATCATCATAAAATAAAACAGCCAATAACTCAACGACTAGGGGCGCTTCTATAGAGCGTGGCGCTGATACAATGTTTACCAATTCAGGGGTCAAAAATATTCCAATTGCCCATAAAATAAATCCACTACAAATCATTACCGCCGGTGCAATTATGGAGATAGTTCCCAGCTGACTTCTATTATCCCATGGGCGAGAACTCATCCGAGGTAATGATGAAATTAGCAATAATCCGAAAGGCCATATTAGTGTTGATGGTGAAAATAATCCTACCGACCAGAATGCAATTGAGATATCTGGGATTGGAGCGATATGCCCTACTCTGAGGCCTTGTTTCGCAGCAGCCTTAACCTGTATTACCGATGCCAAAAATAGTGTTGCCAATATCGGCAAGGTAAAGCCAATAAATGAATCAAGGAATAGGCCATAACCAAACCAACCACCATCTGGCGATGTGTTTTCAATCCATAAAGAACCTGCTAAAGTTGCGGTTAATGCGGTCATGGACCATAAAAATAAATGCACTTTAAGTGGCGGGAATTGCCTATCAGGCATCGGTAATATTGTCACTAACCAAGGGTTATCAACCGATAACCTTGCCATCCATCCAAGTTTAGCGATATGTGAATTAATCTTTTTCAAAGAGTCATGGACATCTCTGTCTTGTTTGACATCTATAATCCAACTTGGCCATCGGCCTCCAATTTGTTCAAGCAGATAATATTCCCGACTTAGGATATTTGCTAAAAGAGCGTGCTGATCCCATGCTTTCTTGTGAGCAGTCATCTGTTCAAGGTCGACTGTGGAATTGTTATCGTCATCCATACAACATCCACCTCAAGAAACGCTCAGCACCACTCCATCTTCAATCAATCCCTCACACAGCCTCAACTGAAGTGAAGAAAATAGTGAAACATGGTTCACTTATTCTTGAATCTCTTCAAACGGAAGGTTTCTTCTCTTTCCATTTCTTCTAGACGAAGTTGAATGAAAACTCTCGCCTCTTCTAGTTCTGGAATAACCTTGTACTCGAGTGCATTGACTCTCCTCTTAGTTGCTTCAATTTCTGAAAGTAATCTTTTCAGCGTACCTTCCATCTCTGCAGCACGGACAATCTTCTCAATTAAATTACCAAAAGAATCGCTAGCCTCGTCAATATATGGTGAAGAGCCAATGTATCCAACACCTCTTTCTGAGAATGTTGATTTCAAATTACTTCCACTGACACTTGGCACTACAACACCCATGATATTTCTCCGTTCAACTTCAACTTGTGGAGTCGCTGTATTTGCTATAGCAGCACCACGAACAGCCAAACCACCTTCAATCGCATTAGCTAAGTCGATACGTTGCTTTGCTAGACGGTATGTGTCGGTAAGATCTCGCTTAGCCTCAATCATTTCAGACAATAACTTGCGGAATTCATGGAACAGACCGTCACGCTTCATCTTGAGAAGTTTATACCCATTTTTGGTTTGCTTGATGCGCCCCTTGAGTTTGATAAGTTCACTGCGTGTTGGTTTAATATCGAGTGCCATAACTTTCACCTCCTCTCCTGATTCTATGTGTAAACTCACTTCCGGTTATCAGGATGATACTTGTCAATCCACTTTTGGTCTAGGCGTACTAGATATTTAGTGTCGATACGAGACATCAAAGTCCAACATAGGTCAAGCGTTTCCTCAATACTACGATTCTCATCGCGGGATTGACGAAGGAACTTATCCTCAAACACACCAGAGAATTCTAGAAGTTGCTTATCACGTTCGTTCAGTGCATCTTCACCTACAATCGCAACAAGACCTCTTAATTCACGGCCTTGAGCGTATGCAGCATACATTTGGTCAGAAACAGACTTATGGTCTTCACGAGTTGTCTTCTCTCCGATACACGATCCCATTAGACGGGATAATGAAGGTAATACGTTGATTGGCGGATAGATACCTTGCTGATGTAATTCACGAGAAATTACAATTTGACCCTCAGTAATATATCCGGATAAATCCGGAATCGGGTGGGTAATATCGTCACCAGGCATTGTCAGAATAGGGAATTGGGTGATTGAACCCTTCTTTCCTTTAACCAAACCAGCACGCTCGTAAAGCATTGCTAAGTCAGTGTACATGTAACCTGGATATCCACGGCGCCCTGGAACTTCTTCACGAGCAGCTCCAATTTGACGTAGTGCATCACAGTAGTTTGTCATGTCCGTATAGATGACCAGTACGTGGTAATCCTTTTCGAATGCAAGATATTCTGCAGCAGTTAATGCAAGACGAGGAGTGATAATACGCTCAACAGCAGGGTCATCCGCTAGGTTAACGAATAATACCGCCTTTTCAAGCGCACCAGTTCTCTCCAAATCTGCACGGAAGAAATTGTATTCTTCAGCAGTGATACCCATAGCACAGAATACTACGATAAACTCTTCATCGGAACCTGTTAACTTTGCTTGACGTGCAATTTGCAATGCAATGTCATTGTGCGGTAGACCTGATGCTGAGAAAATCGGCAACTTTTGTCCACGAACCAAAGAAGTACAACAGTCAATAGCGGAAATTCCGGTTTGAATGAAATCGTGTGGGCTACGACGGCTGTACGGGTTGATAGCTGCGCCGATGATGTCATCGTACTGTTCTGCAACGATATCTGGTCCACCATCACGAGGTTTTCCAGCACCATCGAGAATACGCCCGATCAAATCTTCCGATACAGGGAGCTTGAAAACGTCGCCCATGAAGGTGACTCCAGCCTCTCTGTCAATCTTTGCAGTTCCTTCGAATACTTGGACGATGACCATATCATCGGATGTATCAAGAACTTGTCCATTCTTAATCGTCCCATTGGATAATCGCAATGATACGATTTCACCAAAAGCAACAGGTTCGGTCTTATTCAAGAAAACTAGCGGTCCCTTGACGTCTGTAATTGTTCTATATTCCTTTCCAGTCATGATAATTCCCCCTCAGTTACCCTCCACGGTAGCAGCTATTTCGGTGAGCATGATTTTGACCATGTCATCGATGGTATCGATATATCCCTTGTTCAAGCGACCTCGCATTAAATGGGAGCGTGAAGGGACGTTGACTACATCCCCTAATTGTGCCCCAGATGCCATTGCCGACTTAGCAGATTCTTGGAATGCAAGAATTGCCTTTGCCATCTTGTATTGCAAGTGAATATCACAATATGCATCCACTTCGTGGAATCCATTTTGTTGTAGGAAATATTCACGTATCATACGAGCGACTTCAAGTGTCAATTGTTGGTCAGCAGGAAGTGCATCAGAACCGACAAGTTGTACGATTTCTTGCAACTCGGACTCGATTTGCAACAATCCAGATAGTTCGACACGGATTTCAGGGAAATCTTGTGCGATGTTATCTCTGAACCATTGGTCAAGACTTTGCGGGTAGAGCGAATATGAATTCAACCAATTAATCGCTGGGAAGTGGCGTTGACGAGCAAGACCAGCATCGAGACCCCAGAATACCTTAACAATTCGAAGTGTACCTTGTGATACAGGTTCTGAAATATCTCCACCAGGTGGTGAAACAGCGCCAATTACGGTAATTGAACCATCTTCTCCATTCAAGGTCTCAACACGGCCAGCACGTTCGTAGAACTCGGCAATACGGGTTGATAGGTAAGCAGGATAACCTTCTTCACCAGGCATTTCTTCAAGACGAGAAGAAATTTCACGCATTGCTTCAGCCCAACGAGATGTTGAATCTGCCATCAAAGCAACGTCGTAACCCATGTCACGATAGTACTCAGCGATTGTAATTCCTGTGTAAACAGAAGCTTCACGTGCAGCCACAGGCATATTTGAAGTGTTTGCGATCATCACTGTTCTTTCCATCAATGGTTTTCCAGTGTTTGGATCTATCAAGTGAGGGAATTCGTCCAATACTTCAGTCATCTCATTTCCTCGCTCTCCACAACCGATGTAAACAACAAGTTGTGCGTCAGAGTACTTTGCTAGAGATTGCTGTGTAACAGTCTTACCAGACCCGAATGGACCTGGAATTCCTGCTGCGCCACCCTTTGCCAATGGGAAAAGGAAATCAAGAATACGCATTCCAGTAATAAGAGGGATTACTGGTGGATACTTTTGTAGATAAGGACGTGGTGTTCTAACTGGCCACTTCTGCATCATCTGCATATCAGTTCCATCTTCGAAAGTACAGATGGTTTGTGTGACATTGAAATCTCCGGATTCTATAGACTTGACTACACCACCCATTCCTGGGACGACCATAATCTTGTGAACAATTGTGTCAGTTTCTTGTACATGTCCAACAACTTGTCCTCCAACAACAGTATCTCCAACGGAGACTTGTGGCTCAAATGTCCAATTTTTCTCCAGGTCAAATGCATCTGCATCGACACCACGAGTAAGGAAAACGCCCATTTCTTTTTCAAGTGTAGGAAGAGGTCTTTGAATTCCATCATAGATTTGAGTTAACAAACCAGGTCCAAGTGAAACTGAAAGAGTCTCACCTGTATTCACTACGATTTCACCAGGGCGTATTCCGGATGTATCCTCGTAAACTTGGATAACTGCCTTATCGCCGTGTAATTCAATCACTTCGCCCATTAGGCCTTCCGTTCCAACACGGACAACATCGTACATTGCCGCTTTCATATCAATGGCAGTAACCACTGGACCTGAAATACGGTAAATCAATCCTTCATTTTTCATCTATTATTCCTCCATTATTTTCACTTGGAAATCATTTCCATAAATCGACTCCAATCGCCTTACGAATTGTATCTCGCAAGGTGGTGTCCTCCTCAGTACCGATACCAAGAACGGTTGGGGAGACGGATGCTGAGAGTCTTGCACGAAGACGCTCAGGCAATGTGGCTTGGGTTGCGGAGTCGATTACGACAACCCCCACTTGCTTGTTATTTAGCAATCCACTCAATGTTGAAACCATAGCCTCATCATCTTCTGGATTGTAGAGTGTAGAAATTCCAGCAAGCTGGAATCCTAGTGTGAATTCTGGTGTCCCGACTATTACGATATCCATATTTTCACCTCAGAGTATGTGTGCCTCTAACACTTCTGTTGGCAGTCCTGCTAGACGCCCACGTACGATTAAACGCAAATCTGCAACTTCCTGTACCTTCATTGCAACATAATTGACAACGGGTAAGGCTGAAACAGGGTGTAGGTAGCTCATGCGTTGTAATAATGCGTGTTCTCTAGCATTAAACCAAGTAATTACTGGATCGAGACTGTTTACGGATTTCGCTTCTGCCAATGCTCCTTCAAATTCTTGCATATCAAATCTGTTAGCACCTCTTAGAATGTCAAGAGCTGCATTTTTACCACCTGCTGCAATAGATGAAAATGCTCTTTCTGGAATCAGCCTACCGCCAGGAATTAACATCTCCAAGATGTCATCGTTGTCAATACCAACCGCTTCAGCCTCGATAATATTGAGGATGTTGCGGTGGTCGATTTCAGATTTCAGCAAATCTCTCAAGAATCTAACACCTGCTCCTTTGAGACTAAGTGATGCTAGAGACCTCTTGAAATAATGTCTGTCAAGTGCATTTTCATAATCTGCCAATCTTGCATCATCCGGCAGAGACATAAGGTCTGGGCCAAATGACATCCTGCGCATTTGAGTTGCTGCTGACCTTAGATCATCTGCATTTTCTATCATTTTTAACCAAGGAGTATTGATATCATTCAGTGCTGGTAAGATATTGTTTAACACTTTATCTTGGTCCACATCATTAATTACTGCACGTAGAACTACCTTAGCGTTTTGATATTCAAAACGAAGAGTGTATACTTCTACCATTGCACGGATTGCACCATTACACATTCCTACAATTTCCTTCAACTCATGTTCCAAGTTATGTGTAAGTGCTGCCTCAACTAAATCTCCACCAGAATATTTTCCAGCATATAAGTCCATTTCTGCTCGGTAACCCAAGTCCCCAACTGCAACGGTCATTTGTTCAGGGGATTGATTGATTAACTGACGTAAACGTGCACGATCTGCTAGTTTTTGCCTACGCGATTTAGCGCGAGCAGCCACATATGGTGTATTACCGAGCATTGCCATAATTATCCCTCAATTGAAAAGTGTTGAATTGATTAAAGAGCGCTTGTCAGACCAAACTTGGTCAAGAAGCGTATCGAATCTCATGTCGAAAGAAACTGAACCATCTGCTGCTTCAAGAATGAAGCCACCTAAGCCTTCAACATCATCGCCAATGGATCTAGAGCCAGCAATCCCCGATAGGGCAGCACGGTCAATTGCAACTGGGCGAACAGTAAAGTCGCCAACCGCCACTTCATCTGCTTGAGCCATCAATCCTTTTAGAATTGAAGCCCTTCCAGATAATCCTGGGTCTGCTAGTTGTCCCTTTGCTTCTTCAAATGTGGCATCCAATACTGTACGGCGTGCTATAAGCACATCCTTTTGATTGGATTGACGAGCGCTAGCAACGATTTCCCTTGCTAGTTGTTCTGCCTCACGAGAAGTACGACTATCCGCTTCCTCACGGATAGTAATGGCCTTTGCTTCTGCTTCTGCAACAATCTTCTTGGCTGAAGCCTTTGCCTCTTTCAAGAGATTATTTGCTTCAGTTTCCGCAGATGCTGCGATGTCTTTTGCTAATGTTTCAAGTGTCATGATATTTCCTCCGATTTTATTCACAAGATTGGGCGAACCCAATCAATTGCGCCATCATTGCATGAATAATGGCAAAGCACCTAGAATCACGATGGATTCAGGTAATGCTGTGAAGATAATTGCTGTACCGAACTTTGAACTGTCTTCAGCAAGCATACCAACAGCTGCGCTGCCGATTGCTGCTTGAGAAATACCTGCACCAATTGCGGCGAGGCCAAGTGAGAGGCCGACTCCGACGTCTCCAGTCATTCCAGATGTTGCACCAGTGGTTTCTTCTGCAGCTGCTACACCTTGTGCTACAAGGGTTAGTGCTAGCATTGCAATCAGTGTGCGTAGGCTCATTTTTAGGGTATTTGTGTTCATTCTTGCTACCTCCTTATTGTCCAGTGGACTGTGATTCACGCTCAGCGTGCAGGGTTCGGCCGCCCAGTGGATTAAAGATCACACCAGAACCGTCGTAAAACTTGCCCATCCATTCCACAAAGTGGAGACGAATAGCGTGAATACTCGGCGAGAGTAGTCCCAGGGCTAAAGCGAATATTTGTATGAAGGTGAATAATATTAATCCAATGATGAAACTAATAATGTCTCCACTCCACATTAAATCCCACCCCATGGTGATGGATACTTCTGCGATTTTCACACCAGCCACACCGACTGCCATGATACGCAAGTATGAGAGTGTATTTGCTAGAAGGCCGAATGTTTCAATCGGGCCCATGATGAGTCCACCAATCCATCCGAATTTCTCAAATATTGCAAGACCGATTATTAGACTGACAATTCCAATCAATAGTAATGCGGTCCAAATTTGGAATTCAAACAATTCATTATATCCACTAACCATGTTTCTGCATTGCATGAAACCGCCGATGAGAATTAGTATCCACGAACCCTTTTCGAAGTATGCTGCTGCGAAACCATGCGCCTTGTAGACATTTACAAGTCCAATAATGAATCCAGAGAATAGGTGTAATACTCCAATATAGATCGATAAAAGAAGATATTCTTGCAGCCCATATCCATCTACTGCTCTGTGGAAGGGCATGTGTAGTCCGGTCAATCCCGTTAAGATGCCAACTGTTTCTGGTACATGGAATGTATTATATGTCCAAGTATAGAACTCTGCAATTATCCCTATTGTAGGCCCTGATGCACCAGCTGAACCATCCCAAATGAATCCAAATCCTTCTGCAAAAATAATTCCCCAAATGATACACCAAGCGCCCATCCACGTCAAGATAGTAATTCCGCTCTTGGCAATTGGATCTACTGCAAACGGTTTGCTTCCAAGCCATTTTGCTAGCATCAATATAATCAGACCGTATCCCCAATCACCTAGTATCATTCCATAAATCAGTGGGAAGGTCATCATCATCATTACCGTTGGGTCAAATGTACCATACTTTGGACGCCCTACTAAATCAACAAGCATTTCAAACGGTTCTGAAATGACTCCATTATCTAATGCGATAGGCGGGCTTGAATGATGGTGTCCTTCGTCTTCAGCGTGGTGGTGATCGTCAACATGCTCTTCAACTTCAACGTGAGAAGCAAATGAAGAAAGTGCACTCTTAACTTCTGATGCATTTTCAGTAGGAACCCATGCATCAATTGCAAATGCTTGCTTGGATACTGCGCAAAGTGTTGGTGCGGTAAAAATCGCATCTTCTCTTGTCAAATATTCTTCCATAATGACGAGGTCTCTGCCATGAGTTGCGACCCATGCATCTCCAAGTGCAGAATTCTCTTCCACAGTAATCATTAGTTTACCAATTTCTTTAGTAAGTGAAGAAATAACCTCGGAAGGTGATCCAACTCCACTCGGAACTTGAATCGCCCTTGCGCTTTGGCTATTGAGAATTAGTTGGACGTCGGTAGCATGTTTAGAAAGACACGCAATCGCGATTACATTTGATTCAGCATGGACTTCTACATCCTTGCCCATTTCTTGAATGATAGTGTTGTAAAGTGTTTTTGACTTTGCAGATTCAGAGACATAGACTTCTAAGCGGCCTGTGCTTGTGAGCAAATCTAATGGAATGTTAAGTGGTTCTATTCTCCTCAATACTGCCAGTTGATCGCCTTTGGAGTCAATCTCTGCCTCAGCATCCCTTACAGCGTCAGCAAATGCTAAACCATGGTCTACAATTTCTTCAAAACCTGAATTAATCATTTTTTGAATTTCGGAGACAGATTTCGGACCTTTGATATTATCAGGCGAATAATGTGCATTTGCCCCACGAACTTTTGTTAGTAGAGTACTAACTGAATTCGCATCGGTGCTATCAATTGCCTGACCGACTCCAATTCCATCTTCGAAATTACCATATTCCTCGATATGTACGCAACCCATATCCGAACAAATACGTAGGATTTGTTCCATTTTATCAACAGGGGCAGCCACTGTCAAACGGGACATATCAACGGTTACGAACATTGAATCACCCTTATTGTGGCATTAGAGAATCTATGATTAATTGTACTGCATCGCCTTTACGACCATTTGCAGTGGAGCCGATTGATTCAATCCCTTTTGCCCCTTCAGATTTTACCTTGTCAGCATCTTTGTTTGCTGTCTTGCGTGCTTTATCCATTGTAGATTTAGTATTATTTACTGAATCTTCGGTTGCTTCAGTGATTAATTCTGATGCATTTCTTCGTGCATCAGCCATTATTTTTGAGGTTTCATCTTGTGCGTCTGACAGGCGCTTTTCAGCAACCTGTTCTGCGTTTTTAATGCTTCTAAGAACTTCCGCCATACCCATAGCAATCACCTGTAACCTCGGCGAGATGAAAGGGGTTTATGAGAGTAGTGGGGTTTGAAGATGGCGATTTACCCCCAAAAAAAGATGAAAAATAACGATTTGTGATTGCTTTTAAAGCCGAAAAATAATTTTATTGTGGTTTTTTACCACGGAATCTGCTGGCCATTCCAAACGGTAGAAGTAAGCGCCCTTGTACGTCATTGTAGCCGACTTCTCTCATCATTTTACGATAATATCCATTGCTACCATAATGCGTGTAAGTTCGAGCTAACCCTTTCCAAGGGTGGTTTTTATCCTTGGTAACAAAACGTGCCATCCATTGAACGACTGTCGCCATCCAAATCGCTCCAAAAAATCCGTGCAACCAATTTGCTTTTCCAGCATCACAAATAACTAATTGTCCGCCTGGCTTTAGAACTCTAAATATCTCAGTCAATCCCTGTTTTTTATCTTTAAAATCTCTAAATGAAAATAAACAGAACACCATGTCGAATGTATCATCTGGTAAGGGGATTTTTTCCGCAATCGCTTCTACATAATTAGCAGGAGATTCTCCGCGGGAATTTCGTGCTGCATCAACACGCTCTTTAGCAAATTTTAGCATCAACGCCGATGGGTCAAGGCATGTGACTTCAAGACCCACTAAATCTTCCGCAAAAGACCCTGGGCCACACCCGACTTCTAGTACAGTCATACCCTCTGCAGCATGATTACGAACATTCCTGCGCCACCTTTTATCTTGCCCAAAAGTCATTAATTTGTTGACTTTGTCATAATTGGGAATTGTTTCTTCAAGTTGCAATTTCAAGTCTTTCCACGCCTCTTCATCAATGCCTGATGGGTCAAAACCACCTGTTGCATCACGCGTAGCCATATCTTTCTCGGGCTAGGGCCTGCCTTTTGAGTTGTCGCATGGATGCAATAGCACCAAACAGCGGATTACAATCTCTACTCAAGAAATACGTTCTACTGTTTCTGGAGTAATACCTTCTGCAGGGGTAACTCTGAAAACTAGAATTTTCAAATTTTCTGGAGCGTTACGGAATTTGGAGACTATCATAGATGTTTCAAAATCTGTTCCAAGAGTTCTAACTTTGAATGAAAGCACCATGTCGGCAATAGATGACAATTCTTGTTTGATTGAAGGATTTAATCCATCGTTGGAAATGTTGATCAACAATAGGCCACGCATAGTTTGTGCATGCGCTTGTAACATTCTAACCATCGCTACAACTTTGGTATTATCTTCTCTCTGTAAGAAGAAATCTAAATTATCTATTACAACTCTAAAATATGGCCCAAGTGACATGATTTCATTTGTTACTTCGGTTAGGTAATCATGGTGAATTTCATCGACGAATCTGGTCTGGGCTAGGCGTTGAATATCTTCCAATCTAAAGCCCTCAAGACGAAATCTACTGGCTAGTAGTTCCTTTTCCAATACTTCCCGATTGTATTCCTCACCAATGGTTCTGACATTGATATCTAATGGCCATCCATATTTATTGAAAACGCGGGCTATTTCTTGTTGCCCTTCATTGGTTGAAACATATAGCGTATTTTCTGATTCTTCTGCCGGAGATGTGAATTGCTTGCCAAATAATTCAGAACCTGACCCGGTATCAGTAAAACTGACCATTGTGAACCCGCGCGGAACTCCACCATGCATTTCTAAATCGAATTTCGGAACTCCGAAGGAACCGACACCTCCAAAAAACTCTTCGTCTTCTTTCTTGAAATTATATTGCTTATTCATAACAATCACCTCAATGAATTACGACTTGTCCTCTATCTATTAGGTCTGTGCAGTATAAATCAAGATTTGACAATACCAACGGAGGAGTTTGGTCAGGAACATTCAATATCACGGAAAGAACTTCTCTTTGCCTAAAGGTGTTAATGAATGTATGAAGGTACTCTGCGAGCATTCGATCATCATTGTATAT
>DAJY01000061.1:1175-15464 GCA_002499015.1 Euryarchaeota archaeon UBA242 | reverse complement strand
AAATTGCGTTCAAGTGTTGTGGTTCTCAGCAAATAGAGCGTTCTAAGTAGAATTGATTCTAGCATAATTGGCGAATCTACGTAATGGATATTCTTTCTGGTTGTAGTTGTACCCCCTAGTACACCAGAAGATACTAAATCAATGAATTGTATATTAGATACATCTATTCCAATTGTCTCAAATGCCTCAATCATTTCCATTGCACTTCTGCTTCCAGAAATGTAAACTCCACCCATTTCAAACATTTGCATTAATGGAACCATGGTACTGGCTGTAACCATGAATGCATTTGAGTTACCACAGCGAACTTGAACTGAACTATTAAGAGCAACTTCCGTGAGTTGTTCCGCGATTCTTTGGTCGAGTTCAAACATTGTCAAGCACCCCATCTACTCTGTTTATCGCCCTGAGCGCCCCATTTGAGCATCGGAGTTAACATCACGCCAATCGGTGTTAATTCAATTGCATGTTTTGCTCTAGAGTGTGAAGTTCCACGCATCTTGACCACTTGTAAAAATCTTAGAAGATGACCCATTCGTTCAACGTCCCCCATAACGACAATTCCATCAGCGATCGCTTCCTCAACACCGAAAGACGACCAATGAGCATTCTCTGTAGCGGAAGTAATTTCAGAAATTAGTATGGTTGTACAACCTAGAGTTGATAATTTCTTTCCTAATGTGAAAAGGAAATCCCGAATTAGTTGCTCGGACTTAATCTTGTAACAAAGTGTTGTAACTGAATCAATTACTAAACGAGTGACTCCAATTGTATTGACAATATCGACAATCGCTTTGATTAGAGCGTGGACGTCATCCAAATCAAAGGATGATTTTTCCAACCCCAACCAAGAATATAATACATCCATGTCGAAGACATTTATCAATCCGGTATCGACCATATTCATATCGAAAAATTCGAACTGGCGGATGTTTTCTAACAACTTGACGGATGGCTCGGTCGCAGTAAAATGCGCACACGCCTCGCCTGCAAGTGCCCCTCTAACCAAAAACTCCATCGCGAGCGTAGTCTTTCCTGAACCACAGGTACCAGATGCTAGTACGGTTGAACCATATGGTATCCCCCCGCGAAGAATCTCATCTAATCCATGGATGCCTGTTACGCATCTATCACGGGTGTAAACTGCTGCAGGCTGCATGGGAACAAATACGACGAAACGCTTTGGGTTGATAACTGTGCGTCCAAAAGCAGTTGGATTAGTGCGTTGATAACTTATTTGAATGTAAAATGTTTAAACATTAATTTCCAGGAGTTGGTTCATCGGAAATTGACCATGATGCAGAATCAAACATTGAGGTTCCATCCCAAACAATTGATTGGCCGTTTATCAAAAATAATCCTGTGTCACCTCCCCAATTAATACGCTGAATGTCCACCGGACGTGATTCAAAGACCTGTGTATATTTCAAAGCCAACTGCCCATTACCATTTGCTAAAATATCAATCGAACCGACCCCTAGAAAACCTTCAAGTCCCAAATCGATAACTTCGCTCGCATTTCCAGAGACTTGACTAGAGGCATCACCGGTGAAAATTGCAGTTGCCTTGCCTGTTATTATTCCCTCTTTAAGGAGTAGATTTGAAACTGAAGAACCAGAGGTATGGGTGAGCGACCACCCATACAAAGACACTGCGAAGTCGTTCGGATTATAGATTTCAACCCATTCTGGGCCGGACTGCGTTGGACGTGGATGGACTTCTGTGATTTGTAATTGATTATTCTTGCGCCCCCCATCGTGTACTTCGAGGATGATTTGAATCGTTTCATCGTTTTGATAGAAGTATCGGTAAGAAGTTGATGATGAGCGAGTACCGTGCTTTTCTGTGCCACCATCAAACAACACTTGGCCCATTCGTTGGACATCGCTACTTTCAGTGACTACAATATTGAGGTGGAAACTGTAGCCATCATGCAATCCAATTCCGATGGCAAAGCCATCCTCGCTTAAATTATGCAAAGCATTTATTTTTGTTTCATTTATTTTTCCATTAACTATTAATCCCGCTTGGACTCTTCCCGAATCTAATTGTTTGGCTGAAAACAAATGCCAGTTAGCAGTTGAATTATCATAATCCAATACTTCATTTTGAATCGGAACGAACCACCCTTCATCCGAACTAATACGATCCATGCCAAGAACTGCAGCACCATCTAGTCGGTCTAAAGCAGGGTCATTTGAGCCCATTTCTAATTGTGCGAGAGAAAGAAATGCAGTTAATATCATCAAGAATAATACAAAGGCTGTAAGGAATTCAATTACAGCGGTAATCGCGCCATCTTCTCTCTCTGGGTGAGAGTAAACGGTTCCCTGCATATTACGGGGTGTTGTTTGACGATTGAAGAGGTTGCCGCATATTTCAACATCGTTGGCAATGTAAATTCAAATCTTTAAATCGACCGAGGTTATTTCGGCTGGCAGCAAAAGTGCATTTATCACCACCACATACACCTTCGTGGGCGATGACTCTTTGAATCCCCCTTGCAAGCCATTGGATGATGTCGCAGCGCGTGTCAAATCAATACAGGGCCAAAGGTAGCAGTTTGTTCCTTGTGTTTTTACTCCTTATTTCTTCTCTAGGAAGCCTCACTGCTCTACCTGGAGTTAGTGCTTCGGAATCTGGTGATCTTGCAATTAATGATGGCATTTCACCATCTCAAGATAATTGGGCTTCATCATTTGACACATTTACATTCACCGCTCAAATTAAAAATCAAGGTTTGGGTTTTGCAGGATTAGATAGATTAATGCGTTGGCATGTTTGTTTGGGTGATTTTGATGGACCAGTATGTAAATCAAACTATGAGTCAAGAGGTCAGTTCACCCTAACAAATATTGCTCAAGGACAATACTCCAATATCTCTTCAGCAAATACTTGGATCCCACCAGCCGGTGCAGAAGGAATTGTAACTGTAGTGTATTCCTTTGATTTAACCGACCAAGTTCCTAGTAATGATTTATTGAAATATAATTTTAATGTATCACAATCATTTGTTGATTTGAGCGTAGATGACTCATGGAAACCATATGATGACATTGAAGGTCTTGCAATTTACGATGGCCAAAAAATACTAAATTCAAACACAAATTATACACTAAAGGCTAAAGGAACGGTCAATAGTTGTGGTTCATGTAACTTCAATGCAACCATTGGATGGCAGCTATGGGATCAGGGTGAAACTGTTATGCTCGATGAGTCATACTCGTACAACTCTGGATTGAACTCTTGGGGTGTAGTTATGGCATTTGGCCACCAAATGCCTGTCTTTAATTATCCATTTACAGGAACATATATCCTAAAATGGGGCTTGTATAACAGTACTGGAACTCCTTATAACGATCTAAATGATTTCAACGACATTACTTCTACACCCATCATTATTGACGATACCATTGATGTTGCAGTGATGTTGATGTATCCAGCACATGACTCAAGTTCGGAAAATTATTATTTCGGAAATCAAATGGTTTTTTCAGAGGTAATTAATCTAGGTAACAAGACGGTTGGAAACTTCTTTGTATTGTTTGAAGTGTTTGACTTAGGTAGTGAATTAAAAATGGAAGAACAATGTCAAGTAATATCTCTAAGACCGACTCAACGTCAGGTTTGTAAATTCAATATTACCGTAACAGGAGATAACCGAATCCTAAAACTTTCTGCACCTAATACATATCTTAGCGGCCAAGACGCTAAAACTTCAGATAATATAATCAGTGAACAGGCCGATATTCTTGCAGGAGAAATTAGAGCTGAAATACAGCAAAAAAATTTCAATGGAAAATACAATACTGGCGACGATATTGAGATGGTAGGAAAAACAGGAGTTACTGCTGCTGGACCGTTAAATTATTCGTGGTGGGTCTCTGGAATTATTAACTTAGGATACGGTCAGATTCTAAACATCAGTGGAAGTACTTTGGGATTAGGTGACCATACGATTACACTTAGGGTAATAGATGACTTCGGAACTGTTGATTCTGTACATGAATATATCACAATATTCGATCATATTGACATCAGTAATGAACCATATTACACAGGAAGTGCTATCACACGTTCTGAAGCATATCTAGAAACAGAAACAATTCTACCTAAACTTGGCACTAATTATGGAGTTGGCTCTGGCCAAGAACCGTTGTTGTTAATGTCGTTTGATATCTTGTCACTGGCGGATGGTTCTGCAGATGTTGGAATGGAGTCGATGGAGTTTACACTCAACATGAGTGCCCTATTACCATCTAATATCAATATATCAACTGTCGATGTCCGCCAAATTGATTCCATTCACGATAATATTTGGTCATTTATTGAATCTCCTAATGAATTAACAAATAATGGAGATGGTACATTTACTGTGAGCATGAAGTCTAACGGGGCGATTCTAATCGTGGGGGTTTTACCTGAAGCAAATGTTTCTTTGGGCGATGTTGACAATACCCTCCTCAAAGACGGTCAAATCAAATTAAATTGGTCGATTTCAGGTGATTTGTCAAATCCATATTTGGGAGGCTGGCAAATATACAAAATCGTTGGTGGGGAATCGAGTTCAACTTATTTCCCAGACCCTGATAGTGGAATAAATCCATTAGTTTGGGAAGAACTAACCCTTGGATCAAAGGTTGCCACTGTCACAACCGCTACAGACAATTGGATTGACCCTGTTAAGTTGCAAACCGGAGACTGCGCATCGTATGCAATAATGCCTGCTGATAGAGCAGGAAATCCAGATTATCTGAAAGCCAGTATTACCACTAATGCAGATGGCATTCCTGGGCTGATTTGTGGTGATGCGATTCCACCATCTGCCACAATTTCCAATTTCGTTTCCAATTATGATTTTACCAACTCAAGTGATTGTTATGATATTTCCAGAGATTGGAATATGTGCTATGAAGTAAATTTAACTTGGACATGGCCTGATGATGAATTAAGTGGACCAATTTCTTGGAACTTATACAGAGTTGAGTCACGACCGACCGATATAGACTTGAGATTTATCACACCAATTTCTACCGACATCCAATCAACCCCTGGTGAAACTGGATACTTCAATCAAAGTGGAAGCGAAATCGATGGGATAAGACCTTACAGAACATACTATTACATCCTTGCACCTATTGATTGGGTCGGAAATGAAAACACTCTGGCATCCTATCCATCTAGTAATGTCAATAGAGTCAATATCGAAGACCTATGGTGGGACTATAACCAACATATCATCCCTGTTCCGCCAGTACCAGAAGAACCTCCTCTCGGAGTACCATGGCTAGGTGATTTGCAAGATTCAATGCAAAAGGAGATCTTCCTGTATTCCGGTGGAACATTCATTATGATTCTATTCTTAAGTATCATTTTAGTCCCACTTATAATAAAGAAGAGAAAGAGATTGAAGCGTGTTATTGCTGCTAGGAGCCGTCGCAAGTCAGCAATTAGTGACGAAGATTTTGAAGATTTCTTTTACTGAACTAAAAAAGAAATGGCGCGGTGAGGGAGATTTGAACTCCCGTGAGACGAGCCCACTGGATTAGCAATCCAGCGCAATGGCCAGGCTATGCGATCACCGCTTGTAGTTGCGGCCACCAGTGAACCCGTCATCAAGATGACGGTTCAACATCATCTAATTAACAATGGTAAATGTGTTTGCAGTACCACGTTTTCAAACCAATGGGCCAAGGGAGCCTAGCCACGCAGGAGGGATGGCGCAAACGACTACTAGAACAAGGAACATCCAACCCAAATAATACAATGAACGGAAGAATGACTTTGCTGCTTTTGGCATCCGACCATTTTCATCAAAGTCTTCCAGTGGATCTATGCTCCAAACTGATTTCGCATACCATATGGTAAGACCTGTAGCGAAAATTGACCATAGCAATGGAAGGCCTGATTCGGGCCAAAATAGTGGCACAGCACCTAATAACAACAATAGCACACAGTACACTTTAGATTCTGCCACTGTGCGTTTTGGACCTTTTACTTCATTCATCATCGGAACATTTGCCTTAGCATATTCACCTGAACGGTAAAGTGCTAAAGCCCAAAAATGAGGAGGCGTCCACAAGAAAATCAACATGAATAGCATCCATGGAATTGGAGAACCCAAATCAAAAGGATTGCTTGACTCTATTGAACCAGCAGCCGCTGCAGCCCAGCCAATGACTGGAGGTGTTGCTCCTGCAGCACCACCGATAACGATGTTTTGCGGAGTTCTACGTTTTAGCAGCATTGAATAAATGAATACATAAAAAGCAACAGAGAAAAATGACCAAAATGCTGCCTTCCAATGAACTAAGAAGAATAGTGATGAACCTAAGACTGCAATTATGACTCCAAAGATTAGCGCACCTCTTGCAGAGATATGACCTAGTGGAACTGGCCGGTTTTGAGTTCTTTTCATTTTTGGGTCAATGTCAGCATCATACCACATGTTGATGGAATTAGAGCCACCAGCAGAGAGAGTTCCTGCAACCACGGTAATGATAATTGTTTGAACTGTATCCATCCAGGTTCGATCTATGCTCAACAAGTCATGGCGGGCTAATAAGTCGTGAACTAAAATTGCACAAACAGCTGTTACCTGCAGTAATACAATTACTCTCAATTTCATTAATTGAAGAAATACATTTAACATTCCTGGATGAGGGATTGATTGATTGATTTCTTCACCCATACTCATTCCTCCGATGAATCTATTGAAAGTTGTTTACTAAAGCGAACCAAGATACTTGCGCAAATTGCGATTAAAACGCTACCCACTCCAACCACTAAATGAACCAGTGAAAGCCATTCGGGGAATTCATCTAATTGTGCTAAAATGATATATGAGGCACCGACCAAGAGATTTAAACCCCAGAATCCGGTTGTTATGGATGCGAATATTTTGAATCCAGATGCGTTCTTATCTTGCCTAACACTTTCTGTGATTTTTGCAGTGGATAATATCAGTAAGATTCCAACGATTAATGCCCCAATACGGTGAATCATTTGAATCATTACCCCTGGTCCATCGATTGAGGGTAAGAAGTTCCCATTACATTTTGGCCAACCGTTAGGATATCCTACCGAACATCCCTGATTGTATTGGCCACCTGCAGTACTTGCAACCCAAGCACCAAGGATTAGAAGAACAAATACTGCTGCTGCCATTGAATCAATTCTTTTTGCATGAGAGTGAAAAAAGTCTTGTGAAGTCTTCAATAATGACCAATCTGCTCCTTCACAAATCCTCATCCATAAATATTGATACATCAAAGTTGATGCCCAAATACAAGCCAGTGAGAGATGTAATGCTACTGACCAATCAACATTATCGAAAACAACAGTCACCGCTCCTACTAACGCTTGCGTAATGAGTAAGACACCTGCAAGAAGGGATACTTTTACCGTTCTATCACCGTATTTTTCCTTTAATTTATTAGCCATTAAAAAATTTAATAATACTGGTACTGCCACTACCGCAACGAGTAAACGGTGGAACCATTCGGTGAAAATTTGGAATGTTGTATAGCGATGGTCCATTCCTCGAGAATCTTCGTGGTCAGGATTATCTTGCCAAAATTGTTGTTGCTCTAGTTCGGAAACATCGAAAGTCCAAGTGTCAAAACATTGTGGCCAATCAGGGCATGACTCTCCCGCATCATTGATTCGGATTGTACCCCCGACTACGATTATCAGCAATGAGATTACCAACAATGCCAATGGAAAGGCACTGGGGCGGGCCCACCAAACTCGGTCCATGCTTGAAGCCTGTTGCAGACCCCTTTTGAACACATTCCCATAGCGCTTGTTAATGGCCGATAGTAGGGGGCGGGTTTTGTTGTGGATTGCAATTTTTCTATTGCTACCAATCACTATAGTAAATACATCTTCACAAAATGGAGAGGTTATAGATGATGGCAATATTATCGCGGTTCAATATATTGATTATTCGTGCTATCAACAATCACTAGAATGTCAAGCAACTGAAAGCGAGCATATTGTGGAATATTTTGGTGCTGATTGGTGTGAACCTTGTCAAATTGTTGAAGAGAACTTAGCAATGATGAATCGCACTGATACCGTTATTCTTCAGCATCATGCTTCGGTTGAAGACTATACTTATCTTAATTATTCAAAATTGAGATTCGATGATAAATTTAGATTATTATTTATTCCAAGTTTAGTAATTGATGGCAATGGATTACTTACCGGTTCGAGTCAATCTCTCGATTTGAATCAATCCCTCAACAACCATACAGGTTTGCTAAATAATAGCCTCAGCGATGTGGTATTGAAAAATGGTACTATTCGTTGGAACCATTCCTCTGGTCAAAAACTGACCATTTGGAGATTGGATTCTACACCACATGAAAGCAGGAATTTCACTCACCAATATCTAGCATCTGATTCTGTTACGATCGATTTGAAAGATCCAAATATCTCCAGCGATGAAGGAGTTAATATCACTGGCTTACTGCAAAATTGGAGTGGTCGGCTAATTTTCATATTGGAAAACAATGGCTCTCCACAACTGCAATCATATAGTGATGAAACTGCGACCAATATGGAATTCAATGAGGATTCTAATGAAGTTAAAACTCAAATAGAAACTTCTAATTCAGCCCACTATGCAGCGATATGGTTTGTGATAATGCTGATATTAATCACTCCCGCAATAATACTCTGGGTAAAGGAAACAAAGCCCCCGAAGCAATCAATTCTTGAGCAAGAATGAATCTTTATTGAAGCGCCATTCGGGGGTAGGTTCAAAAAGAGAAGGCAGTAGCCCACGAATGCGAGTTCGCTCGTAGGTGTCATTAAAATGGTAAAACCAGCCCGAAAACATACACGTTTTGAACGAGCTAGAATTATTGGTGCTCGGGCACTACAAATTGGAATGGGTGCCCCGCTATTCGCTTCCGAAGAAGTTCTTCGTGAGGCTTTTCGACAAGAATTAATTACTCTTTATGGATTGGAAGAAGCTTCAGTTCGTTTCGTATTAGACCCTCTAAAGATTGCTCTGTATGAATACGACCACGAATTAATCCCAATCGATATTGACCCTCACTTAGATTGATTGTCAATGATTATTGCTCAAGACTGAGCAAAGCCATAGAATTCTAAGTTCTTTACATCCGGCAAAGCGTCTCGCTTTACCAATAATGTACGAACTGACCAAAGATCAACAAAAATTCTGTATTTGAGAGTAGCATCAAGATAATCAACACCACTGGAGCCACCAGTTCCCATTCTTCTTCCAATCATTCTTTCCACCATTCTTGCATGATGAGAACGGAACAATAGCATTGATTGTTCTAACTCTACTACGCTATCAATTAATTTTCTTGGCCATGCAAGTAGAGGCAATTCACGGTATGATTCAATGAATAACAAACCTGCCCTACTTCTATTTATTTCCCCATCTGGCATTAAGAACGAACGAGCACCATCAATTCCGGCTTCTATTCTTGCCCTGACCGGTTCTTCTTCACCATGGCCAATTGCAACAATGTGAGATATTACTGACTCTCCATGCTCTGTCATTGCCCCAATATGCCCTTCTATGAATTGCGAAATAATTTCATCGTCATCAGCATCGGAATAAATTGAACCGTTGATAGGTGTGCGTCCTAACCAATCTGTTAGTACATCATTGAGTGATGGACGAGATGAGACCTCCTCGAAGTTGTCAAACACTTCTTGACTGACTTTGCCTTCACCAACTAATTTTTTCATGTGTGCCAATGGGTCCATTCCACCCATTCGTTGAGAATTATCCAAACCTAGAATTACTTCTAACTCCCTCATCTGCCAAGATTCAAATCCGGATGAAGTTCCTAGTCTATCACGGAATGCCAAAAATTCTTGAGGATCAAGAGTTTGCATTACATCCCATTGATGAGACATCAAATTCATAATTGTAGTAACTCTATCAAAATGATGAACTATTTGAGGGATTGATTGTTCATCGACACTACTTTCTGAAAGTAATTGGTATGCTTCTTTAAGTTCTCTTAGCACCAATTTAAACCATAATTCAAATGATTGGTGGACTATAATAAAATGTAATTCATTATTGCATGGAGCCGGAGAATATCCTTGTGGTCCACCTTGTAATTTCAAAAGTTCCTCTATACGAAGATATCCCCCGTAGGTCATCCTTGATGCTGGTTTGTCCTCTACCATGGTTGGCGATTGGTATCAAGCCTTTGAATTGTTCACCCGATTACTTTGATTAGTGACTATTGGAAAATAATTTATTGCAACGCAAAGACTTGAAAAAAAGTTGTGTGTTAATGGATTACCTCCATTATTACTCTTATACATTTATTTGGGATAACGCATATAGGGGGAATACTAAACCCCTCAACATGGGCGTAGATTCCAATACACTGGCAACATGGCTGGCCGACTATGACCCAAGTCAAATCACAATCGGAGTGGTTGCTTCTCATTCTTCATTACAAATTCTTCATGGGGCTCGCCTTGAGGGTTTCAAAACATTAGGAATTGCCGTCGGTGAGAACAGACGCCGTTATTACAAAGCATTCCCAGGTGCAGAACCAGATGAATGGCTAATGCTCGAAGATTATAGAGAAATGCTAGATTATGCTGAATGGTTTCGCAAAAGAAATGTTGTGATAATACCTCATGGTTCACTTGTCGAATATCTCGGCTCATCGAACTTTAGGTCTTTACAAGTTCCAACATTTGGTAATAGAGGAATATTACATTGGGAAAGTAGCCGTGAAAGACAGCGTCAATGGCTAGAAGCAGGCGGCTGTACAATGCCAAAGGTCTACAATGACCCTCACGACATCGATGGTCCTGTTATAGTCAAATACGCTGGAGCAAAGGGTGGAAGAGGGTACTTTATCGCAAGAGATTACAGAGATTTCCGTAGGAACGCCGATTTAGAAGGTGAGTTTACAATTCAAGAATATGCATTGGGGTGCAGATATTATCTCCACTTCTTCTTTGATCCAACCGCAACTGATGGATTCCAAGTTCAGGGACGAGGAAGTCACGCTGGAAAAAATCTTGGTCGACTTGAATTATTGAGTATGGATAGAAGAGATGAAGCAAATGTTGATGAATTTTACAAGTTAGGATCTCTTGGAGATTTGAGAGAAAATGGACTAGAGCCTTCATTCGTAGTAACTGGTAACCAACCTGTTGTAATTCGTGAATCATTACTTCCACGCGCTTTTGAAATGGCTGAGGGAACTGTTTCTGCATCATTTGAACTAGAAGAAGGGTCAAAGGGAATGATCGGACCATTTTGTCTTGAAACAATTGTTACAGACCAACTTGAATTCAAAGTCTTTGAAATCAGTGCAAGAATAGTCGCAGGATCAAACCCCTTCATTGGAGGTTCACCGTATTCGGATATCAATGAACCATTCATGTCCACTGGAAGAAGAATCGCTCGCTCCATCAAAAAGTCTATCGCTGATGGAACATTACTCAAAATTTTGTCTTGAGAGTTTCCACTAAAGTGAATTAATAGATTCAAGTTTGGAATTAATTCCAATCAATGAATTACTTTTTGTTCTAGGAAAAATACACTACTAATCAATTATTTGAGGTAGGTAAAAACGGAATAAGCTTACCAGCAAGGCTTTCGACGTTACGAGTTTGAATCCAAACACTGTCTTGGATATAGTCACCAATACGATCGATGTTAATTTTGACCTGCGTGTCATCTTTTTCGGGCAGTTAGCCTACTTTGTTTCAATCTTTCAACTCTTCAGATAATGCATCTAAATCGGGCATGCTAGGAACACCTTCAGTTTCTGAATCTGATTCTTCAGCATCTGTTTCGAGATTATTTACGGCTTCTAATTGCTCTTCCAACTCTCTCTTCCTAGCGGCCCTTTCTTCAGGGGTTGCAACCTTGAATTCACAAACTAACTTGATTGGGTCTCCGTGAGTCAATGAACCATTATATTCCATAAGTTCCCCTCCATTTGAAGAAATAATTTGGAACTTTGTTGGATCTCTTGTACGGCGTTTTGCATGTTTCTTGTAATGGTGAACATAGACTTGGTATACTCCGGCTGGTGCTTTACCTTCAGGCCATACGACATTTTCAACAGGCTTCTTGGTTTCAGCCCTTACATTTGCATCAACATCGAGTTCTCCACCACAATTAGAAATCTTATTTCCGCCATGTATGCGCTCACCACTAGGACAAACGATATGCAAATCTAGATCATTGTAATTATTCCACATTAATGAGACTTGTACATCTGAAGAACGAGCCCCTTCACGTGCTAATCTCTCCTGTAATTCTGACATTGCTCGCTGTGCTGCTTCGCGTGATTCTAGTTCTTGTTGCTTTGCAGCCTTCTTAATTTCTTTTAATCTCAGTTTTTCTGCATCAGCCATTTCTTTTTGACGTAGAGTTTCTCTTTCTGATGCTAAACGTGCTTCTTCTTTTTCACGTGCGATTCTATCTGCTTCTTCTTGCTCTAAGCGAAGGCGTTCTGCCTCTTCTTGTTCCGAACTAAGGCGTTCTGCTTCCATTATAGCAGCAATTCTCTCGCGTTCTGCATTTTCTCTTTCTTCGGCCAACTTTTTAGCAATCCTTTCAGACTCTTCCATAGCTAAACGCTCATTCTCATCAATCGCTAAGCGACTTTCTATTGCTTCGCGCCTTCTACGACGCTCTTCGACCAAAGCAAGTTTACGGTCGAATTCATTTTTGGCTCGGCCAAAACCAGGAGTGTTATTTGCATTACGCAATCCTTCAGCACTCATTCCATGGCTAACATTAACAGATGCTCCCTTGCGAAGAAATATAGCCCAGATACCGATGAAAAATGCACCACCTAAAATAAGGGTCATGCCCATTGCGCCGGCTTCCATAGTCACCCCTCTAAAAGTGGTAACTATTGAAACATTCCACTAAAATGATTCAATTGATGGTGAGAGCAGCATTTACAAATCCATTTCTCCTATTCTCAAAATGCTATGTATATGCTGCTAATAACCAAGCAAGATGAATAAAAAAAAAGACCAAACAATTATCATTAATAGCAACGACCTATTCGGTGAACTATGAGAGAAGCGCGTATTTCTTGGCATGCAAATAGCATTGCCAAATCAGAATACGCTTCTATTGCTAAGGTAGCCCATAAATTAGAAGTTTTTGCCCATTTAAACATAGGTGAAAAGGGTATTCGCCAATTAATAATTCCAACATTTAAAGAAGGAATGGGCCCTGAAGATTTGAATAAGATTCCATTTTTAACATTTGAACCATCGTTTTTAGAAGAGAATGATACTGGCCATCTTGTAGTTTGGAATTCACACCCTCTCTCTTTAGCAGCTATTGGTTTTCAAAATATTCATATTCTCCCCCCCTACATATTTGGAGGTGATGGAATAGAGATTACTGTTAGAGGCGTTCCTAGTGGAATCTCAGATTTCTTAAAAGCCTGTAAATTATTTTTACCGCCGGATCGAGTGAAAATTGTAGAGATGGCTAATGATGAAGAAAAATTAGAACAATTACTCACCAAGAAGCAAATTGAATGTGTTATTGCTGCTTGCTCGGTAGGATACTACCAAACACCAAAAAATACTAGTTTGAGACTACTTTCCGAACAGATGAATATTCCCCGCTCAACACTGCAAGAACATCTCAGTCGAGCAGAAGCGAATCTTATGAATTGGGCTGCTGAATCATTGAGAAAGAACTAATTCCGACTATCTTGAATTATTTCCAATCAAGAATCACCCAAAACCTTGACTCTATGGTGCTCATGGGAGTGGCATGGATAGGTCAGCACGCCTTGAGAAACTATTGCCGAATGGCAGAGGAGTATGGATTCCAATCGATCATGGTGCATCTGATTTCCCAATAGAAGGATTAGTTGATACTGAAAGCACAATAAAGGCACTAATCTCTGCCGGTGTTGATGTTATTCTCGCCCAAAAAGGTGTAGTTAGTCATTATTCTCATCTTTGCCAAGGTACGAAAACAAATATGGTAGTCCATTTATCTGTTTCAACTAGGCATGCTGGTCCGGATTGCGCAAACAAAGTACTTGTTGGTCATCCGGATGAAGTAATTTCAAGAGGAGGGCTTGGTGTGTCCTGCCAAGTAAATATTGGTAGTGCTAATGAAGCCGAAATGATTGAAAGAATGGGTGAGGTCAGTCGTCAAAGTCATAAATTACAATTACCTATGTTTGGAATGATATATGCTAGGGGTGAATTTTTGAACATAATGGAAGGCGATTCTACTCTTGGAAATGCTCATGCTGCTCGACTAGCATTTGA
>DAJY01000061.1:0-1043 GCA_002499015.1 Euryarchaeota archaeon UBA242 | reverse complement strand
TTAGTTGCCGGTGGACCTTCTACTGGTGATTCATTTGCGATTCTAGAAATGATAAGAACTGCATTGGATTGCGGGGCTAGTGGAGTTTGTATGGGCCGGCAAGTATTTTCCCACCCTAAAGTTGAGCAAATAGCAAAAGCGATAGTGTTGTTAGTTCATCAAGACTATTCTGTTGAAGATGCATTGGCGTCGTGTAGCCTTTGAGGTGATATAATGGAAGTTTGGCTGGATAATCGCGATAACCTCGCCGACTTATCTGCTTATAGAATAGATTGTATTGATTGCTTAATTCAACCTATAGAAGGAACTACTAACACTGATTTACCGCTAATTTTCATCGATGGGAAAAGCCTTATTCAATCCGGAAAGGTCATCGGAGAAATAATAAAAATAGATGGTTCGGAAGGTCAAAGTAAGGCTCGCTCTTTGGTTGGCAGTGTAAGTTGGTTATTACTTGAATTTGAAAATTGGTCAATGATTCCGATTGAGAATATTATTGCCGCTTGTGTTGGCAGCCCGACCAAAGTGGCAGCATTACTACGTTCACCGGCTGAAGCACAAGGTGCTGCATTTGCATTAGAAATAGGTGTTGACGCATTGGTGGTTATTCCAGACCAACTGATGATCAATTCGGCAGCAATTGTAAAATCACAACGTGGAGAGATTGTTGAAAAGACTAATATTGTGAAGGATAATGAAGAGATTAAATTACAGCCATTGTTGATCACTAATATTGAATCCGGAGGGTTATCGGATAGATATTGCATTGATTTAACAAGTCTCTTAGAAGTTGGAGAGGGAATGCTAATTGGTTCAAGTTCCTCATGTATGGCATTAGTTCATGGAGAGACCATTGCTTCCGATTATGTACCAATACGACCCTTTAGAGTAAATGCAGGACCACCTCATGCATACATTGTGATGGCAAATAGAACTACAAAATACTTGAGTGAACTAAAGGCTGGTGATGAAGTATTGATTATTTCTAGCTCTGAATACTGCAAATCTGCCACTGTAGGAAGATTGAAAATTGAACGGAGACC
>DAJY01000062.1:23588-27511 GCA_002499015.1 Euryarchaeota archaeon UBA242 | reverse complement strand
GCCCCTGTAACGAGTGTACCACCAGTTCCTGCGGAGGGATTACCTACCGGCTGGACAATGGAACAATGGACACATTATGGGCAGCAATGGTTAGAGAAAAATGGTAGAGCGTAAACAGGTCAGAAATAATAAGTATATTGAAAGAGTAATGCCTTTTCGCCACTGATATGAGCAGTATTGTTTTATTCGGACCTCCTGGTGCAGGAAAAGGAACTCAAGCAGCGCGAATAATGGAGGCAACAGGCCTACCTCAAGTCTCTACAGGAGATATGCTTAGGGCTGCAGTCAATGCTAATACTCTCACTGGAATCGAGGCGAAAGGATATATGGATGCCGGCAAATTGGTTCCTGATGAAGTTATTATTAATTTGATCAAAGATAGAATTCTTGAAGATGATGCTGTTAATGGAGTTATGTTTGATGGATTCCCTAGAACAATTCCACAAGCAGAAGCATTATCTCAAATAACTGCTGTTAGCCATGTGATTGCCATTGAAGTCCCTGATAGCAAAATAGTTGACAGGATATGCGGAAGATACTCTTGTGGAGGTTGTGGGCTGGTATATCATGATACATTCAATCCCGTTGCTGCTTCTGGTTGTGATTGTGGCAACTGGCAGGAAAAGCGTCGTGCTGACGATAACGCAGCCACAGTACAATCAAGATTGGATACCTATCATCTACAAACTTCACCTCTTGCACAATGGTACAAGGAGAAAGGGATTCTCCATTCAATTGATGGTGACAGAGCAATAGATCAAATCACGGGCGACATTCTTGTCGCTTTAGAGTGAAGGTGATTATTATGGGCAGAGGGCGCACTCGCTCAAAGTCCAAAATAGACAAAAAAATGAATGCAAAATTTAGTTTGGATAAACTATTGTTAATAATTAAGCACCCAGAGCAACATGATGATCGATTAATTCGCTCAGCATCCTCGCATTACGTCAAAATTTCTAGGCGTAATAGAATGCCTTTGGATGCTGAAGCAAAGTTACTAATTTGTAAGAACTGTACTGCTCCTCGCCTATATGGGTCGAACACTCGGGTTCGAATCTCTAATGGCCAGAAAATAATTACTTGTTTGGAATGCGCTGATATTCGCCGCTTCGGCGGTGGCCCAAAGTCACATCGTAAACAAAATTGAACGATTTCCAACGGTCATCTTGATGAATAGGTGATTGCCGCAGTGAGTTGAGGGAGCCATATGGACAAGGAAATTCCAAAGTCAATTCATAACCTCGCGACATCTCACGATTTCCAGCCAAGCGTTAGAATTGGCAAGTCTGGAATCACTGATTTGTTAATAGGAGAAATCGATTCACAATTAAGCAAAAAGAATATTGTAAAAATAAAAATTAATCGAGGGTTATTTAATAAAAAGGATATCAAAACTGTTTGGGATTCACTTGCTGAAGAAACTAACTCAACAGTTGTCTTGGCTAGAGGTAATGTGGGCGTTCTTTGGCGCTAATAGTGAAGTTTTTAGGCAAATAGTCAAAAGTTGATTTTTACACGGTGATAATATGGTAGCGGGGATCTCACTCACTGACCGCATGAAACGGCATCCTGCACAAAATGTTGCAATGCTGCTCATACTAGTTGTTGGCAGCCTAATGTTTGCCAATGAAGTATTTGCTCAAGGAAGTCTCACTGATGTACATTTGGACTTGAATGTTAAAGATGGTCTTGAAACCCAAGCAATATGGGTCGGTCTTGGAGTTTTATTATTTGTTTATGCATTGATTATTACTGAAGTAGTCCACCGTACCTTAGCTTCATGTGTCGGTGGTCTGTTGGCTGTTTTGGCATTGAATTATTACACAGTAGAACCAACTCTTACACTTCGTGCAGTAACTACTTTGATCGATTGGGAAACGATAGGTCTCTTACTCGGTATGATGGTAATGGTTGGAGTCTTATCTCATACTGGTGTTTTTGAGTGGTTTGCCGTTGAAGCATATAAAAAATCTAAAGGTTCTATTTGGACTTTGGTAGTGATTTTGTGTAGCGTCACTGCAGTACTATCAGCATTTTTGGATAATGTGACAACTATGTTGCTGATTACTCCAGTCACAATACAATTGGCTAAAGTTTTGGACTTAAAACCAATTCCAATTTTGATTTCAGAAGTGCTGTTTTCTAATGTTGGAGGTGCTGCCACTATGATTGGTGACCCTCCCAATATTATGATCGGTTCGGGTTTATCACCTGCTGCAATTGCAGGATCAAAATATCCTGAACTTGCAAGTTCTGGCGTCACCTTCAATGATTTTATCACTGAAATGGCCCCTGGTATTTTAATGACAATAGTTCCAACATTCATGCTGATTAAGTATCTATACCGAGATGAATTTAGCGGAGAACGCCATCGAGATATTGCGGAACTTGAAGCCAAATACGGAGTGAAAGATGCAAAATTATTGAAGAGCAGTGGATTTATTCTAGGGCTAGTAATTTTAGGATTCTTCCTTCATCCAATAATCAATGTGGCCGTCTCTTGGGTTGCTCTTGCTGGAGCAGTTCTCATGCTGTTGGCGACAAATAGGCATGATATTGAGGAACCATTAGAGAAAGTGGAATGGACTACTCTTCTCTTCTTTGCAGGATTGTTTGTTTTAGTTCATTCCCTCCAATACCTTGGTGTGATATCGTACATAGGCAATTATATTGAGATTGCAATCCAATTCTTCCCTGTCGGAGAAGGTGGATTAATTCGTCTTTCCGCTGCAATTTTGATCATTTTATGGGTTTCAGCATTCGCAAGTGCTTTCATTGATAATATTCCATATACAGTGACAATGATTCCTATTGTCCTACAAATTTCAAGTTCACTTTCTATTGAATTAGGTCCACTAATTTGGGCTTTAGCATTTGGTGCATGTTTGGGTGGAAACGGTACGCTAATAGGCGCCTCAGCGAACGTTGTGACGGCAGGTATGGCTGAAGAAGCAGGTTATCCAATTTCTTTCAAGGAATTTTTCAGAGCAGGATTCCCTGTAATGATATTGACTACAGCGATCGTATCAGTCTATATGATTGCAGTTTACGTATTTTCTGCTGACCACACACTGTATGCGAAAATAGTCCTATTGGGAATCACTCTAGTAGGAATAATGTTGCAAGTTTCACGCGGTGTATCCAAGGGTAAATCTTTTTCAGAATCTCTAATCGATAATGATTATGACGAAATTAAGGAAGTCGTTTTGGATACAATAGATGGTGTCAAAAGTGCGATATTATCAAAAGTAAGCGAAGAAGAGTGAACTCCAACCGACTTGGTTTTGAATCACTCAATTATCCATTGTATTGAATAGGCTTAGTCACTCCGTTACTTTGAGGGCGAGTCTATTTACGAGTGCAAAGTTTGTGGCCTTCTTTCATTGGGTGGAGATGCTTGTCCCGCTTGTGGTAGTCAAATACGCACTGATTTATCCTTGCATGACCAAGATGATAGTCCACTACCACTTGAAATTCCTGGGCTTGATGAAGCCACAGAATCATGGTACCAATTAGATGGTAATGACTCTATAGTGGCAGTTCAACAAGTAAAGACTGTTGATGAACAATCTAACTCAAATAAAAGTCAAGGAGGCTTGCCATTTGGATATAATGGCGATTCCAACATCAATGAACCTACTCTTCCATTTGGTATCGGCAGTAATGCACAGGGAGTACCCTTTGAAGATGCGAGAGTGGACAGACTGCCTAGTGTTGTAGCAGAACAACCATCGGTGATTAATGAGGTACCAATATCTGAACCATCTATAGCACAGAACCAAACTATAGTTATCGCTCCTGTAGTTGCAACACCGGTTGAAATTGTTATAGAGGAGAAAATCAATCCTCTTTTTGAATCTATAGTCGAACAACCAAAACCAGTAGAATTACCAGTAATTGAGTCTAAAGAAATAGTTAGTACT
>DAJY01000062.1:682-23369 GCA_002499015.1 Euryarchaeota archaeon UBA242 | reverse complement strand
TGATATGGAACAATTATATTCTGTTCATGAGGAAGTGGTGGAATATGTTCACGAGTCGGATGAGACAGTAATATATGCGTCAAATTCACAATCTCATTTTAATCCTGAACTTGAATCAGAGCCGCATAACTTGTTACAAGATTTTCATTATCCTCTTGAATCAATACCAATGGACAATCAATCACAACTGGTTTTGAAGTTACACCCTGCCAAGGCCCTTGGAGTAGATTTGAGCCAGCACCCAGGTCTTGATGGTTTACTCGCTGAAGCATTCTATGCGATTGGCGCCGAGGACTGGGATAATGCGAGCGAATCATTCCAACAATTGATTGCATCCAAGCCAGAAGATGCTAATCTTTTCAATAATTACGGTCTTTCTCTATTGCAAAAAGCACTGGCGATGACTCGCAGCCTAAACCCTGAAATTATCGCACAATCCGAAATACAATTCCGTTCTTCCATACTGTCATTAAGAGAGGCAGCAAAGAAAGAACCAGGCAATCCAACAATTCTACTGAACCTTTCACACGCACTATTGGCTAGTGGCAGAATTGACAAGGCATTGCAAATAATTAGGGTTCATAATTCAACTAATAATTCGAGTGAAGGGAAAAATATGGAAGCAGCAGTCCTAGCAGCTCAGGGTCATAGTGCAATGGCAAAACAGATTCTGGTGGCATTGTCTAGCCAATTAAAACAATCTCCAGATCCAAACATTTTGGATGTCATAATCGCCTCAAATCTAGCAAAACTCACTCAATAAAATACACAGAAATCAGTAATGATTACTCAATCGAAGGAGAATTTTTTATAATTATTCAGTATTGATAATTGCATTATTATTATTCTTTTGAGAGTGTTTAGGTCAAAATAATCAGAATTTCGGTCTTAAAGCAGACCCTCATTTGGACTATCAAAAGTATATAAAAATGGTCAAAAAACCACCAAGTTCTCCAGATGCTAAATGTGGTGCTGTGCCATTATTTAGGGGTTATGTCTGTGAGTGATTAGGCAGTGTACAAACCGAGCCTTTGATATACGGGTGGTAGGTCGGGGGCTTGCTTAAGCACCCTTGTATGCTCGGCGTATAGGGGGAAGGGCTGAGGAGAACCACCTTGAGGAGTGGTTTTCTGTGGAGGCCGAATTGGCATTACTAGATACCGAAGGGTTACTCATATGGTGTGGAAATACATACATGTGATGCTACAACCCAACTGGGGGATCGCTCGGCTCGAATGCCGATGAAGGTCGTGACAAGCTGCGATAAGCTGCGGGGAGGTGCATGTATACCATGGATCCGCAGATTGCCTAATGGGACTTCCTGTTTCTTCGGAAACAATCGCAATGCGATAGGGAACCCTCCGAATTGAAGCATCTTAGTAGGAGGAGGAATAGAAATCAATAGAGATTCCGTGAGTAGTGGCGAATGAAAACGGAAGAGGACAAGCCGAATCCTGAAACGAAAGTGAAGGAGATGTGGTTGTTAGTCTATCGTCTAAGTCATAGAAGGTGAAGTTGTCTGGAACGACACAGCCATAGAGGGTGAAAGTCCCGTAACCGCAAATGATATGATCAAGTGACTAACAAAGAGTAGCATGCGTTGGAAATCGCGTGTGAATAAGGGAGGCATAAACTTCCAATCCTAAATACAGTTCGAGACCGATAGTTTACAAGTAACGTGAGTGAAAGCTGAAAAGTATCCTTAGCAGGATGTGAAAAGTACGTGAAACCAGTTGGGTACAGGCTGATAGGGCGTGAAAGCGAAGATATGAGCAGCGTCCTATCGTGCGTTTCGAAAAATGCCCCAGGGAGTTTTGATCAATGGCGAGGTTAAGGGGTTGATCCCCGAAGCCGGAGGGAAACCGACAAGTCCGCAGCCTTAGGGTGAGGGACGAAGTGTGCTCGCTTGGAGTCATTGGTGGAAGACCTGAAGCCCGACGATCTATGCCTGGCCAGATTGAAGCCCGTTGAAAGATGGGTGGAGGATCGAACCGTTGCTGATCTGCAAATCGCTCGGATGAGCTGGGTATAGGGGTGAAAGTCCAATCGAGTTGGGCAATAGCAGGTTCCGCGTGAAACTACTCGTAGGTAGACGTTAGAGGAGATTGATTACGCTGTAGAGCACTGATTGCGCATTTAGGGGGAGCGATTCCTCGATGCGCTGCCAAACTCCGAAGGTGTAATCGTCGTAGATACTAGCAGTGAGTGATGGTGGGTAAGCTACCATTACGCAAGGTGAACAAACCAGCCTGAAGTTAAGGTCCCTAAATATCAATTAAGTGTCACAGACAAACCGTGTCCGTGGTCGAAAACAACTAGAAGGTGGGCTTAGAAGCAGCCATCCTTGAAAGAGTTCGTAACAGATCACTAGTCTAGCTTGCGGGCCGGGAAAAGGGACGGGGCTAAAATTGATTACCGATACTTCAGACCATCGAAAGATGATGTGGTA
Source organism: Euryarchaeota archaeon UBA242 (assembly GCA_002499015.1). Taxonomy (GTDB): domain Archaea; phylum Thermoplasmatota; class Poseidoniia; order Poseidoniales; family Poseidoniaceae; genus MGIIa-L1. Next base: position 20,920 of record DAJY01000062.1, on the reverse strand, counting down.
ACGCGGCGTTGTGTTTGGATAGAAGGTGGGCTTTGAGGTCCACTGGACCGAATACAAATGAGAGTCTTGGGAAGAGTAGCAGCACAGTGTGGTGAGAATCCGCACCGCCTTATAAACCAGGGTTCCTCGGCACTGTTCATCAGCCGAGGGTTAGCCGGTCCTAAGGTCATTCTTAACCGAAATGATCGAAAGGGAATGACGTTAATATTCGTCAGCCTCCTGTACAATATATGGTGACGGCTTGGGCAAAACTTGTAAGTCATATGTCAGGCTTACTTGCAACTATATTCTGGAGAACTGTCACAGTGAGAAGGAATTAAAGTCCCAGGTCCCATGAAAAGCCGTACAGAGTCCGTACCGAGAACCGACACAGGTGTTTTTGGGTGAGTAGCCTAAGGCGTATCGGATACAAATATCGCGAGGGAACTCGGCAAAATAGCTCCGTAACTTCGGGAGAAGGAGTGCCAGATTAGAGATAATCTGGTCGCAGTGACTAGGGAGCTCCGACTGTTTAATAAAAACATAGGGGACTGCCAGATCGAAAGGTTGTGTATAGTCCCTGAATCCTGCTCAGTGCTGGTATCTTAAATTGGGTTTCAACCTGACGAAGGACCAGTAAACAGCGGGGGTAACTATGACCCTCTTAAGGTAGCGTAATACCTTGTCGCTTAATTGGCGACTTGCATGAATGGTCCAACGAGGGCTCCACTGTCCCCGCGATAAGTCCGGCGAAATTGACTTTACTGGCGCACAGTCCAGTACATTCTACCCGCAAGCGAAGACCCCATAGAGCTTTACTGCAGCCTGTCGTTGCATTGTCGCTTTCCATGTACTGTGTAGGTGGGAGACGTTAATCTCTGAGACGCTAGTCTCGGAAGTAGTCGAAACAAGAGACACCACCCTTGGAAGGTAACAATGCTAACTCTTTATGAGAACACCGATTGGTGGGCAGTTTGGGTGGGGCGCCACGCGCTCGAAAACCTAACAAGCGTGCCCAATGGTCAGCTTAAGTGGTTCAGCACTCCACTGTTAACTGTAAGGGGAAAAGCTGGCTTGACGTGGATCCGCACAATGAGGATCGACGATGCGAAAGCAGGGCCTAACGAACCTACCAACCTTATTTATGAGGGTGGTAGATAACAGAAAAGTTACCTTGGGGATAATTGAGTTGTCACCAGCAAGAGCTCACATCGACCTGGTGGCTTGCTACTTCGATGTCGTCTCTTCCTATCCTGGGCCTGCAGCAGGGCCCAAGGGTGGGGTTGTTCGCCCATTAAAAGGGATCGTGAGATGGGTTTAGACCGTCGTGAGACAGGTTTGTTGCTTGGTGGTAGAATCGCGTAAGGTGTTTGATGGAAGAGGTCCTTTAGTACGAGAGGAACGAGGGCTTGGGGCCACTAGTTTACCAGTTGTCTGACAAGGCAATGCTGGGTAGCCACGCCCTGATGGATAAGAGCTGAAAGCATCTAAGCTCGAAGCCACCCCAAAGACGAAACACCTCAGAACGCTCGTAAAAGACGAGATGATAGACTGCGGATGTAAGCACGAAGCTTCGGCGACGTGTTCAGTCCAGCAGCACTAATGTTCGAGCATCTTTTTTTCGTGTATAGTACGACCGCACCATGAGTGCCCTTCGTCTAATAGTTAATGCCAATTCATTGCGACGTTTTACGTCGCACCCAGATATCCGATTCGAAGGAAGATGGGTGCACGGTCATAGCGTAGGTGTTTACCCGGTCCCATACCGAACCCGGAAGTCAAGCCCTACTGCGTCAATCCCTATACTGTGGTACGAAAGTCCACGGAAAAGGATGTCACTGTGCCCCTCTTCTTTCACTCGGAAGTCGATCCTCAAACCTCTACTTCGGTAGGGCGCTTGGCCGCTTCTCCATTTTGGAGTTGCGGCCTTTTTTGCGTTATATTTGTTTTTTTATGTTGATTTTTAAGCCATTATCATGCTAGTTCTTCATCAATGCTTAGATAGTGCGGGCAGTGGGGCGGTTTGATAGCAATGCCAATAGACACCGCTAACATCTTCGGCAGCGACCAAGTTGGAACACATTTGGCGACTATCGGCAATGTTGTTTTACATCCTCCTGAACTTCCAAAACCAGTTTTAGAGATCATTGAATATTCTTTATCACTTGAAATGTGTGCAATCTCAATTGGAGGTTCAAATTTAGTTGGTGCACTTGTAGCTGGTAATAGCAAAGGTATGGCCGTTGCAGATATTGCTACTGAACGAGATATTGACATATTGACTTCATTTGGTGATGTAGTAGTAATGGAAGGCGGTGTCAATACTGCAGGTAATCTTCTTCTTGTTAATGAGAATGGAATAGTTGCATCTCCGAGTATCCCTCGGGCTGGTTTAGACATAATGGCAGAAGTCATGGGTGTCCCAGTTATAGTTTCAACAATAGCAGGGCAAGATGTTGTAGGCTCACTCGGTGTTACAAACGACCAGGGAGTTTTACTTCACCCAGATGTTACTGCAGAAGAGGTTTTACTAATCGAAGAATATCTTGGTGTACCACCGATGGTTGGAACTGTGTCATTTGGTTCTCCATACGTAGGTGCTGGAGTTTGTGCCTCCAACTTAGGTGCAATTTCTGGGACTGAAACTACCGGTCCTGAATTAAACCGTGTAGAAGATGCGCTCGGGTTAATTTAAAAAAGAGTATTTTTTCCAAGCGAAAACAAGTGAAATGTTCAAAGACTACTGTCTTTGACACTCTTTTATGGGAGAGATGCTCTATCAAGGCAAGGTCAAGCAAGTTTGGTCAACAGATGATCCGGATATACTTGAATTTAGATTTACAAACCAAATATCTGTTTTTGACCAAATCATACCATCCTTAATTCCTAGGAAGGGTGAAACACTGAATCGAACAACTGCACATTGGTTCAAATTGGTTGAAGAAGAAGGTATATGTGGAACGCATTTGATTGAATTGAACGGACCAGACCGATGTTTAGTCCGTAAAGTCACTGTCATCACAGAGCCAGGTGCTATTCCTCGCGATATGGAATGGGTTTTCGTACCCTTGGAAGTCATTGTTAGGCACTATTTGTCAGGAAGTGCTTGGAGGCGCTTTGAGCGTGGTGAATTAACAGCTGAGCAATTAGGCGTAGCAGAAGACTGCAAATATGGCGAGAAATTAGCAAAGCCATTTGTTGAAGTCACAACCAAGTTCGAAAAGTTTGATCGTAACATTAGCAAAGAAGAAGCCCTAGAAATTTCAAATATCACTGAGGAAGAATATAATTCCATCGTCGAAGCTGCATTAAAAGTTGATGAAATTATAGAGCGGGAAGCAGCTAAGAATGGACTAATCCATGTTGATGGTAAGAAAGAATTTGCATTAGGCCCAGGAAGGAAAGTCGTACTTGTAGACACCTTTGGGACCTTAGATGAAGACCGTTGGTGGGATGCTGAAGCTTATGCAAATGGTGAAACAATTGAACTATCAAAAGAGTTTGTTCGCTCGCACTATATCTCAACAGGACATCAAGCTAACCTCAAAGCTGCGAGGGATAGTGGTTCAGATGAACCTCCGATTCCTGCACTACCACAAAGTGTGATAGACCAGACTGCCAATCTTTACTCCTCAATGTATGAGCGTCTTACTTCAGGAAAGTTTTAATTTCTTATAGATGAGAGCGCATTACAATTCCAACACCATTACGCTCTGCTGCTTTCAGTATAGTCGACAAGTGCTTGACAATGTCTCTAACTCCACCATCGAGTGGTTCATCACCTGATACACCCCATCCTCTTCCTGCTAAACCCTTTCTTAGAGTATAGACTTCACTATGATCTAGGAAACCAAGAATCTCTAGGCCACCTATTCCGCTTTGATAATCGCTATGTCCCATCTTTTCTTCACTACAATGAGTAGATAGTTTTTCTAATAATCCGACAATCACTTCAATGCTAATCCGTTCAATTATCGCTGAATTTGTCAATGGTGGCCTAATGAACTCCAGTAAATAGTTCAGTGATGAACCATCACCCCAAGGGAATCTACCAAAGCGGTCTCGTATTCTGCCATCGCCTAAAGAATAATTCTGTCCGGACTTATCCGTTTTTATACATGAGACGAATAGTAATGTAGCATCATCCCATTTAACGGATTTTCTATCTTGTGGATTTTCTAGACCTTGTTGACATAGTCTAGTCCGCAACTCATCATCGTCGCTGATTAAAGCATTCCACCCAGTATAGTCATCGTCATGACACTTTTCAAGGGCTGCAATAACCTTCAATGCTTTTTGGCCATCAAAGGCATCTAAAGTGATAAATGCAGTAGTGGTATTGTCATGATTGGCAACATCCATGTTGTTCGGCGGCGGTGCGAGTGTGATAAGGACTTGTGTTGAACTTTGGAAATTAACTTTCAAAGAACTGGTTCATTCTATCTTCAACAGGTTCAGCTGAAGTAATTGTTTCTTCACCGCCACGGATTTCATCTCTCAAACTGGCAAAACGACCGAGAGTGGAAGTATCTTCAGGTTCTACCTCATCAAACACTTCAATCATTTCAATAGCAGCCGCCTTATCTTGTACCGGCGTATCTTCACTATCAGAATGAAGTATAATCTCATCATCCATCTTCGCTTGTTGCTGTTTCAAAGCATCTTGTTTCGAGGACAACTTATCACTAACTGAATCGTCTTCTGCATCGGCGGATATTGCAGTTTCCTGTGAACTGGAGGATGCTTCATTACCAGTCTTAGTGGAACTGACCTTGAATAGTCCAGCAAGCCATGCTATTACAATCAATATAGCGGCCAATCCAGTAGCGATCAATAGATCATCACCTCCTACGGCCAGAACCGAATCCTCCTTGTAGAAAGTGCTCATTACATTATCTTCATCATTATCATCAATGTCATATGGTTGCTCACAAGAAAGTGTTGCAGTTAATTTCATATCTGTTTTTAGAGTTCCAGGGTTATTGATAAGAATCGTTGGTGCATAATCGGAACCGGTGACATCAATAATTTTTGTGACTTCCCAATCTCCATCATCACTTGAAATATAGATTTGGCATATTGTATTTGCAAGTCGTTCGTATGTTGGTGCTCTTTCAATACCAATGCGAATGTCTCCCTCAGCATTGAACGAATGAATTCCAATATTCCATCCACTCGCTCTTGAGATTACAGTGACGCTCTCTTGAGCTAGTATCCGCCCGTAACCATCAATGATTTGTAAATTGATTTTCACAGTTCCAGCAGTTGGAATCCAACTGCTAATATTTACCTCAACAGTAGAATTTTGTCCTGCACCGATGACAATTGATTGTTGCCTTAATTCAACCTTCTGACCATTATCAGTAACTATCATCATCGTAGCATGGAGTGATTCATCAAGTGAGGCAAACAGAATACAATCTCCAACATTACCACTAACTGCAATCCTGCCAAGATTTTCAAAAGAATTGCTATTTAGAGTACAATCCACAGTTACACTTGGTAGAGCTTGACCGCTAATATAAACTCTCAAAGGAGTTTGAGAGTTAGGTTGACTTAGTGTGATATCATCAGATATGGTGCTCAATGTAAAGCTAAGGATATTTTCTTGTTGTAGGAATGTATCTGAACTATTTAGTACGGTATTTGAATTGAGTGATACAGAAAGTTGTTGACCATCGATGCCAAATAGTACTGGAGAAGATGTAAAGGAAACTTCGCTTTTTTCCACCTCAATATCATATGAATTAAGGCCGAGAGTAGGATGAGTGACTTCTATTGATACAAGGAAACGTTGACCATCCCAATTTGCATCTGGTATTAGGTTGATTGGGATACCTAGTGATTGCCTTGGAGCAACAACCATCTGTGAGTCTCCAGATATAACCCAGCCGCTTGGTAATCCACTAACGCCTACTTGTAGTATAGATACGTCATTGCCAAGATTATTGACCCATGCAGTAGGTAATCCACCAGTTTCTGAAAGCAGCCATACTCCCCTGTGTTCTATATTGATATTTGGAGCAGCACCAACGCGAACAGGAATCTCTTCAATAACTGTCCCAGAACCATCTGAATCGGAGATTCTCAGCCTTAAAACACCAACTTCTCCAGCAACAGCCTCACTTGGTGGTGTGACAAATACTGTGACAGTAGCCATTTGTCCTGGTTCTATAACATCGCCATTACTCGGCATCTCTACCATCCATCCTTGGCCCGCCTTTGTGAACCAAGGTGCCTCAGGGGAATTGCCCATTTGTTGTACTTTTAGAGTGATATTTTGCCCTTCAGGTTCAACTTCTAGAGATGTTTGACTAAGATTAAATCTCCATCCAGAAACATGATCGATAGTAATGTTAACACTAGTCTGACCAATCATCAAAGAACCGCTATACAAATCAATAGTCATTGTAACTTGAGTTCCAGCCCAAGTGTCTGAAGGTATGTTTAGCGGCAATACTACATTTGTGCTGGCATTAACTCCAATCATACCACTACTGATGCCTTGAGCGTTCCATGTGGAAGAATCATTGCCGCTATAGGTCATTGAGAAAGTAGGTTGCATCGTCAATTCATCTGCTGCATTGCCGATATTTGTTAATGTCATCTTTAGTTCAAGAAGTTGTGAGGGTATTGCATTGATAGTGTGCCCTCCTGCCAAATCAATATTCCACTGATGGTCAGGTTCTGCCTCAACATCCATGTAAACGGTTGTAGTTGCAGTTTCATTGATTATCGATTGCCATGTAAATGCTATTTGGAAAGGTGCTTGAGCAGGTATTTCTTGCGACAATGTCACATCGATAGATGCAATTGTAGTCGCGAGTGGACCTAAGATTCTCTGCGGATTATATAGTTGGAAATTAACATCTGGTGCAGAGGACATTCCAGACCCGGCTACCGATACAGCACTGAGAATAAATTCATCTTGGCCATTACCAGGGTTTTCAAGACGCAACAAGATTCGTTGAGATTCACTAACATTCATTGAAACAACATCTTCACCAGATTCTGGCAGTGGTGAAAGTATCGTCGCTTCCGCTCTGTGAACTTGGACAACTTGTAAAGTAAATAACAAATCATGGAAATCCTCCATCGAGTCATTATCTAGAAAAGAATGTCTCGCAGGAAGTGCATTAACTGGCAAGATTACAGTCAATGTTCCCACAGCTTCTGAATCACCGGCTCCATTAAGTTCTAGTGTATTTCCACTAATTGTCAAGTCTCCACTAGTAGACCAAAGCCAATTACTTTGAATCATCTGTGCCGCTACCATATTCCATTCAAGATGCCCACTTGAGGGTAAATCGGCGCTAACAATCCATTCAAGTGTTGTGTTTGGAAGTGTTCTAGTGTGAATCTGATTCACTACTACGGCACTTGCAGTTAAGTTGACATCCATATTTTTACAAATAGTTTCATCACCACTACCTATGCATATTGTCAATGTAGTAGATGTAGAACTTCCGAGTTGGGTTAAAGAATCGACATGTAAAGTAGCGAATAACTCCACTCTTTCATTTGGATCTAAATCTAAAGAAAATATTTCACTTCCATCCGCAGTTTCCAATGAAGGGGTACCTCCCCAAGAAGTAGCAGTCCAATCTATGGATGTTGAAGATTCATGGGCATTACCTAAGTTTTCAACCATTATCCATGCTGAAGCATCATGCCCTGGTCGTCCAACACCTTGTGATGTACCAAGGCCATCAGGACCGACAATAGAAAGTCCACGAGTGCGTAAGACTTCTATCGGTAATCTTGTCGAAAACGAAATATTTTCATCACTATCCAGTGTGACAAATAAATCTACAAATGAATTTTCATCGCCTAATGCGTCAAAAGGAATGCTCGCATCAAAAATAATTTGATGCGGTATATTAGGTTGCAAATTTGGGTTGAGGTTTGAAGTTGAATCAGCATCAAATGTCCAACCTGCAGGTAAGTTTGATTCATCCCAAGTAACAGACCAATCGGATGTTGTTGAGCCGATAGCAGTTATGTCGATGGCAATTTCAGAACTAGAACCGGGCGATATGCGTTGATTCTCACTTGGAATATCTATTCTTACAACATACGGTTCGACAACAATCAATTGACTTGTGACAATATTATTATCCTCTCTTGCCTCCGTGATGTTATTGTTAACATCTAATCTCAACTCAACACTATGAATTCCTAATTCGGCGGTAATGTCAATGGTAATTGTTTGAGGACCACCTTCTCCACTCGGTGCTATCGGATTCACTTCGTCAAACCTTTGACGTTTTATCTCAATTCCATTAACCAATATTACAGCATCAACACTTTCGTCATTTGTTACAGTTCCAATATTAGAAAATAGCCCAGTAATAGTCACCTGTTGTCCAGGGTTTACTTGGTCTGGATTGAAACTGATTCCACGACCATCTGACAAGGGGGCGAGGTCACTCGCCCTCTGTGATACAAGTGTATCACCGATCAAGATGTCTAGGGTTCCATCACCATCCATGTCAGCGACAGCAGGTGCCGCCCATGCTCTGTGTGGCAATGCAAGGGGGCTTGACCAAGCATTTGAGATGTCTGCAGAGGCGCCACTGATTCCATCAAAAGCCCATAACCGCTTACCAAAAGCAACGATTATTTCAGGCGTTGAATCACCATCTAAATCCATCCATATAGGCGGAGAAACAGCAATTTCATCATTATCATTACCTGCTCCTCTCTGCATATCTCTTGACCATTCTTTGAGAGGAATTTCTAAAGAAATGTCATGGCAACCTACCATTCCCTTTCGATTGAAATTAAAGGAAGATTCAGAGTACCATGTGACCCAGCATAATCTATCATGTATGCCATCATCATCGGTGTCAACAACCAATGGCTGAGCATCTGCATATCCGTTTGGCGTTCTAAAGTTGAATATCTCATCAGTAGATGTCATTTCCATTCCGATAAATCTTGCACCTTGACCGCTAGATCTTCCATTTGCATCGGTAGGAACAGTTAGAATCATCTCAGGTGCATCATCATTGTCCAGTTGTGCAATAACAGGTCCAGGTAAGCGTAGTCGAGGAGAATCTTCATCATAATCAGTACCTTGTATCGCAACACGTTCCCAATCCAAAGAACCAGTAGCACCATCAACTCTCCAAACCCACATACTTCCAGTACTAGAGTCAATTGTGGTGAGGACGATTGCTGTGTTAGATGAATCCAAAGCAGCCCAAGCAGGGTCACTCGGATGAGTTCCTCTGTCTAGAGCGACTTCCCAATTTGCTACTGGTGCAGAACTTGCAGTTAGGGGTAAAGCGATTAGTGTTGGGTCATTAGTATTCTCATCAACTAGTGCTAAAACAAGTTCGGGGCTTCCATCAAGGGACAAATCTGCTAATAGTGGCTGAGTTATTGAATAATGATCACTTTGTGATGATGGGAGGTGAGGGCTAGTTATTCCAATTCGGTAATCCGCGTTTGAATATGACCATAATTTTTCATTGCTATGCCCGCTAGTTTGCCATCCTGATTCTGTACAAATCAATTCAGGAGACCATAGGTCTACAATAAGCGCAGCACTAGTGTCGTAGGTGACTGCAATTTCCATTCTTCCATCATCATCAACATCGACAATAACAGGAGTAGACCGAATTGTCATAGTCTCACCTAAATTAACCTGCCATACTAGTTTTGCTTCATCTCCAGAAATGATGGTTAATTTACTATCAACACCATTTCCATTGGATTCGCTCAGTATTAGAACTGCAAACAATTCATTCTCTCCACACCTTTCCTTTGCAGCATCAGGGGCAGTAATTGAATTTGAAAAGTCACCTATTACCGAGCCATATGCGTCCGAACCAGCATCATTATCGAATGCTTGCCAATTTACAATTGGTGAATCAATAATTCCAAATTCGCTAACATCACTAACATTTCCTTGGCCGGGCCCTCCATTAACTGAATGCAATGGCATTGTTCCGTTATGCGTAGATGTTCTTCCATATTGGGCCCAAGGCTGGCTAAGTTGATCCCATGGTTGGCCAGAGACATTCATTTTCGCAGTTTCTTCTTGTAACGCAAGCACCTCTCTTTGAGAAGTGATTATTGGTGATAACGAGGTTAATATCAGTAGTAATAGCGGCAATAAAACCACCACTTGTTCCCGTCGTAAAGACAGCATACGCTCTGACATTGAAATGATGTGGGCAGTGGGGGTTGTTATGGGTTATGGATAGGTGAACATAAATACACCCTTTTCCCTAGTCTAAATCTTCCGCCAAATACACTATTATTTACTACAATTATTGTTAGCAGTATTGCGTTGTTAACAGTTTGAATTAAATAGGGGTCATCGGTGGCGAGAATGAATACGCACAACTTCTCTCCCGAGGCAACAGCCGGTGAAGGACGGAAATGGCCACTGCGCCGCTCCGTCACACCTATTGCCACGGGCGAAAAGAAGCGGAGAGGTGAAAAATATGTATAAAGTCGTAGCAAAGGAGGATACAATCCGTATTCCTGCTGAATATATGCGAAAGGGACAATCCCTTGACCAACACATCGATCGCCTTGCAATGACTGCTTTTGAAGGTCGTTTCGATGAAGAAAACCGCTTCATTTTAGTAACAAATAACCACAAACCAATTGGAAGAGGACGCATTATCCATGGAGATGGTGCAATATATCAGCGTGTAAGTTTTGACGCAGTACTTTTCTGCATGGATGATTATGAAATTGTCGAAGGAGCTGTTTCAGAAGTCAATGATTTCGGTGCCTTCGTACGTATTGGTCCTATGGAAGCACTCCTCCACAAGTCTCAAATTTTAGAAGAAATGGTAGAATCCAATGTTGGAATGGGCTGGATAGAAGGAAGAACAAGCGGCCGAAGAATCGGTGTTGGTTCATCTGTCCGTTCTAGAATCGTTTCACTTTCCCCTGATACAAGTGACCCTCGTCGCTCAAAGATTGGTCTAACCAGCAAGCAACCAGGTCTTGGATGCCACGACTGGTTGAAAGAAGATGCAGAAAAAGGTTCTGAATGAGGTGTTTTGATATGGTAAATAATCCAAATGCATGTGGTGAATGTCACCTCGTATTAGCAGAAGGCATTGAGCAATGTCCTCGCCACCCATCTTCCAGAGTTTCAAGCGATTGGAATGGATATGCGATTATTATGCAGCCTCAGAGGTCTGAGATTGCTAAGAGATTAAAGGTTGAGCTACCTGGAAAATATGCTCTAAAAGTGAATATCAACTGATAGGAGATGATTGGTATGGAAATAGTAAATAGAACAGAAAATAAAATACTCAACAGAGTGGAGATCAGTTTCAAGTGGCAACATATTGGCAAATCGACACCTTCACGTAAGGATGTAATGAATTTGGTCAAGACTCTTGAACCAGGTTCCAATCCTGAACTGATTGTGGTTAAGGATTGCAACACAAGATTTGGTCAGCCATTGACTACTGGACTTGCTTTCATCTATTCAACAGAGGATGCAATGAAGGTAGAGCCAGAATATATCTTCAAGCGCCACGAATCTCTACGCACAGCAAAGCCCTCAGAAGCATCCAATAAAGGAGGTGACCAATGATGGCTGACGGTCCTAAGTCCGGAGCAAAGTGGTCCAAGTATTCCGTTGCAGAAGATGGTACACTAATTCGTAACGCCCAATTCTGCCCTTCATGTGGTCCAGGAGTTTTCCTTGCAAATCACAAAGACCGCAAATCATGCGGTCGCTGCGGACACACTGAATCTAACGAGTGATTTGAATTAATTCACAGGTCGGATAATTTCCAACTTCCATCGTTGAATAAATTCCACCATTGCCCATCTATTTTTAGGCAGTGCATTGGTATTTCATCAAATTGAGTTATAGTTGGTTGATCTTTCAATAACACTTCCTTTCTCCAACCAGAGATTCTCCAAGCGTCCGATTCCGAATCCCAAATGGCATTTTGAATTGGCCCTGTAATATCGGTTTGCAATCTTAATATGTTGTCAGATAAATGAAATGCTTCGCCTTTGTTGCCGCAAACTAATTCATGTTTAGAATCTCTATACACATTTTCAATAACAGTATCGAGTTCAACTTTCTCACTTCTAAGAATTGTTCCATCATCAGCATCTAATACCAATCTTCCACCAGCAGCACACCAAATGTGTAACTCGGAACCATGAAAAGTCATAGAAACAGTTTCATCACTCCTAGGCATATTGCTAACTTCTGACCATACTGGAGGGGGACTTCTCCAGATCTCACTAGAGTCTGCATTTAGGCAATAAATACCCTTTTGCCATAGGACCAATGCTATACGCTGGCCATCTGTTGCTAGGGCCAGTGGTTGTGAATCTAACACTCGAGACCACGAATTGCCAGCAGGGTGGAGTGCGGTTGCTAATGATTTCTGAATTCTCAAATCAGATCTTGATGGACCTTCAATAATTTTGTCATCCAAATCTATTGAGGCCATTCGTGCCAGCATCAATTCGGAATCCAACCAGGTCGCAATTAAATTATTTCCAACAATACAACCTTGTTCAATAGCAATTGGAAATGGACTAACAGGCTTTTCTGTATAAACTAAGTTAGAATCTAGAAGTAATAATTGTCCATCATATCCAATTACCAAATATCCATCATCAAGTTGCAAAATACGGCTTGGCGTAAAAGGCAGTTGCTGTGGAGTCGCAATTGCCATATTATCGTCTAAACATTCTATGGTTGTCAAACCTTTGGCGCATAGCAATGAAATGTGAGCAGTATCTGGACTATTTTATGGAAGGGGTAAACATCATTCTAATAGTTGTCAATGGCAGCGATATCGCTTCCACTAATCAAGCGGATAGATTACTTGAATTAGGTCAATGGGAGAAGTTATCTAATGTTGAATCAAAAAGCGCATATTCCCTAAAAGATGTAAGAATGTGGATTATGCCTGACGGAGTTTTATTTGAAGATAACTTGGACCAAAGATGGCAAAAAGAAACTGGAGAACATGTAAGCGAGGTAATTTTCCCTTCACGTCATGCAGCAGCAAGTGGCCAAGCATCGCTTACAATCCATCCAATCGGAATCACAGGGGTAGTAAGCGGTGAAGAGGTTCGCTATGGTGGGAAAGCAGGTGATGCTCCACCTCCAAACCCAAGAATTGCATCATGGTGGAGGGAATTGAATCGCTTGAGCGAAATGATTGATGAGAAGAGTGGTTTGAAGCGATTTGAATTATCTCTCGAGACCACACATCATGGTCCATGGCTATCAGCGCCATCATTATTCATCGAAGTTGGTTCAACCAGTGAAACTTGGCACCACCAAGGTGCGGCAGATATACTGGCAAAAATCATATTCACAGGTCTTGCTTTAGATGGTGGTTCAGGTTTTGGAAAATGGAATGAGGTAACTAACGCTGGAGAAATTGTTGTTATTACATTGGGGGGCGGTCATTATGCTCCAAGAGGCAATCTTCTAGGATTGAGCGATGGTATTTGGCTTGGACATATGCTGGCAAATTATGCTCTTCCATTCATTGCTCCTGAATCTGAAGGTGAAGCAGTGCAGGGTCAATGGAGGAATTCTATTGATGCTGCTTTAAAATCGACAAGAATTGCATTCCCTGGCGGTAAAATATTATTTTCATGGGATAAAAAATCATTCAAAGGTTGGCAAAGACAAGCCATCCGTGATAGGGCAGCGGAATTAGAAATACCTTTACTCAATTCCAAGTCTGTTATTGAAATGCTGGAATAAGTCATAAGTTGTAAACAAAATACTCAAGACTCGCCGACTCATGCAACTGGATATGGTGACATCATGGTAGGGTTATTCTCGCGCATGATAGTCGCTACCACAATACGAATGCCGAAATGGTTTGTCGGTTGGGTCTCAAGAAGATATGTTGCAGGACCCAATTTAGAAAGTGCTGTAAAGATAATGAAACGCCTTCAATTAGAAGGTGCTTGTTTTACAATAGATGTTTTGGGTGAAGAGATATCTTCCATCCAAGAAGCAGACTATTTCCTTTCTGAATATGTGGAAGTTGTAAAGGCGATATCTGAACATAAAATCGATGCCAATCTGAGTATCAAGCCTACAGCATTTGGATTATTAATAGACAAACAAAAAGGTATGCAAAATATTGAGGACTTAGTTTCCATGGCTAATCAACATAACATGTTTGTTCGTCTTGATATGGAAGATCATAGAGTTACCGATGACACGATTCAAGCGGTTATTGATTTACATGAAAAAGGATTAAAGAATGTGGGGACTGTATTACAGGGCAGATTATTTAGGACTATTGATGATATTAAACAGTTGCAAAAAAGTCTTGGTTCATCAGCTGATTATCGAATCTGTAAGGGGATTTACCTCGAACCTGAATCTATCTCTCACATAGGCTATTCGCAAATCGTTGAGGCTACTAATGCTTGCATTGACAGCATGTTAGATGCAGGTGCCTACACATCCATTGCCAGCCATGATATCGCTGTCATAGAGCACGCTTTACAGTCTCTAAAATCAAGAGGTATGGGTCCGAATATTGAGGACCCAAGAGAGAATGCTGGACCCGAAAGGCTTCACAAAGGCCCTGGTTATGAATTCCAAATGCTGCTTGGCGTTAGTGGTCCAATACGTAGAAAATTGGCAACACAAGGGCATAGGACAAGAGTCTATATCCCGTATGGTGAGAAATGGTATGAATACAGTATAAGGAGATTACAAGAAAATCCTACAATTGGTACACAAGTTGCTAAGGCATTTATTATGCCTTGGACTAATAGACCTTAATCACTTTTCTAAGAATGCGACCAGTGTCCCTCCAAATAGAGGGTTGAAGGCAATATAATGCGTTTCATTTGTTGATTGAATCAGATTTATCCATGAATTGAATCCCTCGACAACCGCCATTCCAGCCTCATCATCTTCATCCACATCTCCTGCAGGAACCAGTGGTTCCAAAGTGAATAAAACCCCACCCTTTGCTAGCAATGGTAGCATTTGCTTTACCGCATTAGCCACATTTTTTCCATTGCTATCAACAATGATTACATCTGCTTGAGGTTGAATTGGTGAATCTCCGACTTCAATTCCAGATTTTGAAGCAGCCTTCCAAGCATTAGTTTCAGCGAGCAGAGAATTCAACTCACCGACAACAATTTTAGTCCAACTTTCTGCCTTATATCTAGTCATTAAGCGATGAATTATAACTCCGAACTTTGCACCATTCTCAATAATATCATAACGGGTTGGTTGCCAGTCATCTTGGTCAATTAAATCATAAATCCAAGCCGAACGGTGGCCGATTCCTCCCCCGACTTCTATTATTCGATCAGGTTTTATTCGTCCTATTGCATCCCTTACTCGCCTAATGACAGAGATTGACCATGTATCTAATCCCATGTGACTTAATTGGGCGGAAATATTTGCTGCGATTGCGGGTTCATCACGACTTCTATTTGGGTCAGGAGATAGTATTGAAGACAATACATCATCCTTTGAGAGCACCTTTGCGTTCTCATCTTCTGACATGTTTTGGCCTCAAGTACCACCCCTTTCAAGCCTCGTATTTTGTATTGACGCCAAGCGGTGGCTTCAAACATGAGTTGCATGGCGCTTGTAATTGGGGTTATCATGGAAGACGATTGGGAAGGGGACGATTACGAGGAAGAAGAAATCCTCGAAAACGCCACTCATTGCGATAAATGTGGTGAACTAACAGGTCAGGATATTCTCAAAGAGAGACCAAAAGGAGACGGTATTGATTATTTGTTAAAATGTCAACAATGCGCTACCATTACGACCTTGCATATCAGGCCGCCTGCTCTAATCAAATTACCATTCACTTTAACCGATGGTCCTGAATCTGAAACAATCTACTTAGAGGTTGATGAAGATGAGGAATTCATAGTTCATGATGTCTTTAAAGAATCAGAAATGCTTTGGGAAATCAATCAAATTTTAATCGGTGAAGGAAGAAAAGCCAAATATGCTACCGCTAGAGATGTAAAGGGGATTAATGCAATGCGCACAGACATGGTGCGTGTAAAAATCACCATGACAAGAGGAGAAGATTCGGAATCAGATACTCTAATCGTACCGCAAGAAACAACCTATACTGGTGGGAATCTGATGGAACATAACGATTCAACTTGGAGAATTCGTGCGATACACACTGGTTCGGGGAGAACAATGAAAGGGACAGTAAAAGCGTCTTCGATAAAGAGAATGTACCTTCATGAACCTCCACGGTTAGAGCACTTTTCTCCAAAAACTCCGAGAGAGAGAAGGCAAGCTTGGAAAGAAGGAAGATTGGGTGACAATCCTAATCCAGATCGATCAACTGGTGAAATAAAGAAAGGTGTGCAGCCTCCTACTAAGAGGAAAAAGCGCTCACGTGACTGAAATTAATTCACTGGTTAGCAGCAATTATTAGTTGGTCCATTTGTAATAGGCCATACCCATAATGGTTATCATGGCCATTTTGACCATCCTGTTTCTTTGAACTTTCAACAATATATCCCTTCACATCATTGACTGTACTTGCACTTCCTTGACTACCATTGGCCGCTAGTTCAGGGTTATTCTCTAGCAGTAGAGCGATTGCACCGGTAACGAAAACAGTTGCAGCACTAGTTCCATCAACTAAAGACCATGTGCCTTGATTATTAATCACTGGAACTCTATAGGCAGGAGCAACGATTTCAGGTTTCTTGTGCGGATCATTGCGTGGTGGTAGTATTGGTAGTGGCCAAAATCTTCCATTGTTATCACCAATACTCGAACCAGTCCAAATGGTTCCACTTGAAGTAACTCCACCTACCGCTATCACTGCAGTTTCGCTGGCAGGCGAGGCTACGTCACCATCATCATCATCACCACCATCATTACCTGCAGCAGCAATAACAAAGATTCCTCTATCTATTGCATCGTTTGCAGCATCCCCCGAATCTCTTCCACTTTGGAAGAAGAATGGCAGCACACCAGGTGCACCACCTAAAGAAAGAGAAATAATATGAGCGCCATTTTCAACACACCAGTCAATCGCAGCAACAACATCGGAATCATCACCTGAACCATTGCCATGTAATGCTTTAGCAACCAATAGTTCAACATCCGGTGCGATACCTTCTATCCAGCCATCTGCTACTAAGATTCCAGCCATGCTAGTTCCATGGCCATTGTCATCATATGGATTAGATTTACCATCAACAAAGTCCATCCAGCCGACAAGATTCATCCCTGCTAAGTCATCATGAGTCACGTCAATACCTGAATCAACAATGCATACTCTAATTCCCTTTCCAGTGAGGGTCATGTTGTCAAATTCAATTAAATTTTGATATTTTGTCTGAGAACTCAAAGCAGAATCACTTGGACGGATACTAATTAATCCTTCTTCCATCAGAACAGAACCAATATATGCAGCAGTTAGTATCAGCGATATTACAACAGATAGACTGACAATCTTGCGTACTATAGCGAGGTCATTTTCTAAAGATAAATTTTCAGAATGTAAACTAGAGTTCTTGATATCAGTCTCAAATTGTTGCTGGTTTTGTCCCGATACAATTTCTTCATCACTCAAATCAATAGGACTCAATATTTCTCTAGACCCGAGATAAATCGCTCGAGGAACTGGTGGTAATTCATCTTCTGACATAATAATCAACTAAATGCGTTAACAATTTCTTCTAAAGTATCACTGAATAATCTTGCTTCTTCTTCAGTGTTATACATGTAGGCAGATGCTCGTAAAGAGCCATCTGTATGCCCTCTATCGTTGAACCATGAATGGACACAGTGTAGTCCTGAGCGAACCATTACAGCAGCAGCCTCGTCAAGTAATATGGCTATGTCATGAACGGGTAATTCATGTAGTAATAAGGAACAGATGCCACCACGTAATTTTGCATCTTCGGGGCCAATGATTTCTATTCCATTCAAATCCTTAACCCCTGAAGTCATTATCTTGTTGAGTTTAACCTCATGTTCATGAACAGCATCCATATCTATTTTCTCCAAGTAATCAATTGCAGCACCTGCGCCTATCATTCCGGAGAAGTTACCTAGTCCCCCTTCAAATCGAGCTGGTGGTTTAGCCCATTGCAATGAATCATAACTGGATGTGACTACAGTTTGTCCACCTGATTGGATAGGTCTCAAATCATCCAGTAATTCGGCTTTACCCCATAACCCACCCATACCAGATGGGCCACACATTTTATGAATTGAAAAAGCAATGAAGTCAATATCCAAGTCTTGTACGTCAACTTTCATGTGTGGAAGCGATTGAGCACCATCAACAGCGATTAGGGCTCCATGATCATGTGTTACCTTTGCAATCTCCTTAATCGGGGTAGAAACACCATCGAGATTACCCACATGGCTCATCGATACTAATTTTAATTTATTTCCAACCTCGGAGCAAATCTCTTCGAAGGATTCTAAGTCAAATGTATTGTCTGCATTACTTGGCACTACCCGGTGGTCAATGCCTTGCTCTTGTTCTAGTTGTAACCATGGTACAAGATTAGAATTGTGTTCTCGGTCAGTAGTCAATACTACATCACCTTCTGACCACTTCATTCCGTGAGCAATTTGATTTAGTGATTGAGTGGCATTTTTAGTAAAAACAACTTCATTTACAGAAGGTGCATTGATAAATGATGCGAGAGAACGTCTTGAATCAGAAACTTTCTTCGAAACTTGAGTTCCATAACTATGAACAGAACGACCACCACAACCAGGATATTTGGTGTAGTATTCGGTAATGGCTTCAATTACACAATCTGGTTTTAATGTGACGCAAGCATTGTCAAGGTAGGCTGGAACATCATCTCCCCGTAAAGTTGGAAAGTCTTCTCTTATCGATTTAATATTCATCACCAAGCCTCCGTATCTGGTAAAAAGTCTAGAGCAGGGGCATTGATTTCACAACCTGGGCAAGTAAAACGAGTAGGCATAACTTCTCCACAATCACTACAAGGCATACCCGTAATACCGGTCGCTTGACAACCCTGACTAGGACAAGGAATTGAGATGTCTCCTGAACTTGAGCGCTCGACATCAACCTCAGTTTCACATTCCGGGCATGTTGATTTTTTATTTCCCAGTATTGCATCTCCAAGTCCTGAAAGTTCAGCATCAGCTGTAAAAGCGGCTTTTGTTTGCACTCTTGTATTATCTCCAAGCATTCTTTGAGGGAACCAAATCACCCAGAAGTAAGTCGGAAGTACCAAAATTCCACTGACGAGATGTAGGATGAGAAATATATTCCTATCTCCTTCAACAGCGATTCTTTCTGAGACATAATGTGCTCCAGACCATGTTGAAATAATAACTAAAATTAACCAAGTGACAAATATAATCGTCCAACCAGCTAAAGAATGTTCACCCATTTCAGCTTCCATTACTCGTACATCCTCATGCACATGGTATGTTTCAACATGCAGGTCTCGAGTTTCTGAAACGGCTTTCCAGAAAAATGATAACAAAAATAAGACGACCAAAACAATAAGTGTGCCCCACATCAACTCAGATAATTCGATTCCCAAAGGGAAATTACTATTGTCAACATGGAACATAATTTGTGCAAGAAACATACCATTCCACATCAATAACAATGTCATTGCATGAGATCTCATAACCGGAAATAAATTCCAAACTTGTATTGCAAACCAGACCCAAAGTATTAGTGAAACAAGCATTTGGAAATATGCAAATCCACTAATAGCGCCAGTCATCCCATCAATTCCGGATAATTTAGCATTACCTCCGTCGAATATTTCACCACTAATTGAGCCAAATAGGAATGCAACGAAGCCCAATGCTAGAGTAATCCAATGCCTGCTATCCCATTCTAATAGGGCAAGTTTTGACTGAAATTTCAACTCTTTGCTAATATTATCAATCTTCAATCCTACTTTATTCAACATAGGATGTAACTCTGCAACACTAAACTTCAGTGTCATATCGGTTAGCCGAAATGGCATTTCATCATGAGCAATTTCAGCAAGATTTGCAGTGTCAGCCGCCTCGCTCATATTGAACCCCTAAGGGGTTCACCTTTGAGTTCTTTCGCTTGACAATAATGGAAAAGAGAATATTTGGGGGTGATGGTTAAACCGGAAGGGCAGGTGGAATGAATGTTGCCGAGATCGCATAGCCTGGTATCGCGCTCGACTGGAAATCGAGTGGGCCTGTCCCTCGGGAGTTCAAATCTCTCTCTCGGCGCCTAAAAATCGTAGATTGTTGGCTGGATTTCGAACATAATCGAT
>DAJY01000062.1:0-407 GCA_002499015.1 Euryarchaeota archaeon UBA242 | reverse complement strand
CGCTTGTTCGAAACCGGCGCCATCCAGCATTCAATTTGTCAGTCCCACAACTTTATGGACTCGTGCCCAAATCTAGTGTTATGGTTAAGGATGTAATCAAGCGGATTCGACTTTCAGACGAACAAGCAGCCCTATTGGCTCGACTTGCTAAATCAACTAATTCTACTGAAAGTTCGATTCTGCGTGAGGGACTGCGACTGGTTGAAAGAATGAGGATGCGACAAGAAAATATACACCAGTTACTAGACCTCAGTGATATTGGAGCGGATTCCTATGTCAAATGGCAAGGCAAAGCATAACAAAATTGTTAGACAAGTAATTTTCACTTTGGAAATCCCATTTAAACAAATCCTCCAAGTTTAATTATTTCAAATTAGACATTTGAAATTGATTATTGCTTTAAGGCA
>DAJY01000053.1 GCA_002499015.1 Euryarchaeota archaeon UBA242 | reverse complement strand
CGAATCCGGATGGAGGCGGTTTCATGGATGACGCTTTTTGTTTACTGCCACTAGTAGGGATTGTAGCAATTATAATTTCTTTTGCTAGAGGAAATAAGTCATTAGGTTATGGACTGATTACTTCAGCATCAATTCTATTTGTTTTGGGTGCCTTTTTCTTCATCCTAGTGATGATGATTTGGTTTTGATCCAAAGTACTCAGATAATAGATACTGATACAATTTGTCCAGACATCTCTCTCTTTTCTAGAGCTTTTATTGCAAGACCAATTTTACTAGTGTGGATACTGATAAATGTTTTTTGCTCCTCGAAGGAAACATCACCGATTGCCATTTCATCACAATTTAACGCCTTGATGAACCAATTTGAAACTGTTCTTGAAGAACCAGCAACTTTCCGAGGAATGTCCAAAGACAAAGTTACGAATCCGAAAACATTAGCATTCTCTCCGTAATCATCTTGCTTTTTGACTGGATCTATATCCATACCTTGCGGAAGGTCTGGCGCTTCAGTCTCGACAATATTTAATCCGTATGTAGCAATGATTTTATTCAATTGCGCTGAATCATCTCTTGATACAAGGCTCCATGCCTCTCCCTTTCGTCCAATTCTACCGGTTCTACCAACTCTATGTATAAAGGAATCAATATCATCAGGAATATCGTAATTGATAACCATTGTAATACCATCAACATCTATTCCACGTGATGCAACATCTGTAGCAACAATAGTTTTGAATTGCCCATCCTTGAATTTATCTAAAACCTTCTCTCTTTGGTTTTGATTCAAATCCCCATGTAATCCTGCAACATCAAATCCATACTTGGAAAGTCTTTGAACAGCCAAATCGACCATTCTTTTTGTGTTGCAGAAGATGATTGTTTGTCCATCTTCATTTTTGGTTAGAAGGCGTCCTGCAACCCACAACTTATTGGCTCGACCAATACTCACCATATACATGTCAATTGGAGGGATGTCTAATTCCTCAACATTGGTCAATACGAATTCAGGTTCATTCATGAATTCATTGGCTTCATCAATAATCTCTTGCGGGAATGTTGCTGAAAAGAGTAAGGTTTGTTGGCGAGAAGTCATTTTTTCAACAACCAACATGATGTCTGGGAAGAATCCCATATCCAGCATTCGATCTGCCTCATCAAGACAAAACAAAGTTGGGCTTGACAAATCAATATGTCCTCGTTCGGACATATCCATTACCCTTCCTGGAGTTCCAACAATAATATCGACGCCATCTTGTAATGCTCTAGCCTGCTTTTCTAAGTCGGTTCCACCATAGACTGTAAGAATTGTAAGTCCAGAATCTCCTTGAACTATTTTCATCTCCTCAGCAACTTGATTTGCTAATTCCCTTGTAGGAGTTAATATCAGAGCCTGCAGTTTACCACTTGCAGTACACTTGCTAATGATTGGAATTCCAAAAGCCCCGGTTTTACCTGAACCTGTTCTTGCTTGACCGATAACATCTCTGCCACTAAGAGCCAATGGGATAGTGTCTTTTTGAACTGGAGTTGAATACTCCCAACCAAGTTCTTCTATTCCATTTAGGATGCCTTGGGGTAAGTCCCAATCAGTGAATCGTGTGGTTGTGAACATCTTATTGACTCTCCGTTTCTATTGGGTTGGACCCTCTACGGAATGAGAGCCCTTGACACTAAATCAGTAATTGTCCGCTTCTGCGATTTCCTTTTGTAAATCGCCCATCCAATATTTCAAAGCATTTTCTTTGTTCATTGGGCGGCGTGTTTGGCGAACATGCTCAAGAATGTATTGTCTAAATTTCAAAGACTTATTTCGGTTGACACCCTTAGGAGTCATACCATCCCATAGTCTGTCAAATTGCTCTTCTTTGTCGTTGAACGGAGAATCACTCATGATAACACACCTCTTTAGTAATCGGCCCACTGACCTCCCCCTCTTAATGATGCCGCATTTTCCGAGGAGTAAAGGAAACACTGTGAGCCAAAAAATGCTTAACTTTCACCTAGAAATCATCATCATCATCTGAATCTAAATCATCTCCGAAGTCATCCTCATAGCCATAGACTTCATCTTGTGAATATGAACGATATGCATTTTTCCTTTCGGCTTCCTTTTTCTTTATCTGCTCATTCATTGCGATCATTTTCTGAACTCTTTCAGTGTCCGTTAAAAGATGATCTGGTTTCTCACTAATATCTTCCGATAGACTTTTTCTATCTGAAGGAAGAGGGTCCAATCCGAACTTTTTACCCTGTGATTCAGCAATTTCACGATCCAATTGAGGAACTGGTATTGCAGCCGCAAGGAATCGATTCTTTTGAGCTTCAGTGCCTTCAATTTCTACATCGAACACCATTTCTTTCAGGCTTTTAATTAGTCCACTATCAGTCTCAGTGCGAAGCAATTCATCAGCCGTCACGCGTAGAACATCTTCACTTAGCAGGCGTGGTAGCAAATTGATACACGCTGTGCGAACTTGCAAATCCTTGCTCCTAGTTCCAGAAAGTACAATATTTTGTGCTCTACCATTGTCTTTATCCAATTTTTGAATTGCTTTAATTGCTGAAATACGGACTTGCGAATCGACATCTACCATTGCCCGTTCAGCGAATAATGTCGCAACTCGAGGATCTTTATTAGCCAGAGTTGGCAATGTTTTTGCAGCAATTCTGCGAACTTCATTGCATTCATCATTAAGTGCCCAGGAAACTAAATCCCATGCTGAAGAATCGCCTTTCCGCAGTACCTTTCTTAGTAATTTAGCCGCCTTTATTCTGTATTCTTTATCAGGTTCAAGCAGCAAACGATCAATGTGTAAACAAACAACTTCCGGCCAAGTATCCGCAAGACCTTTCAATGCATCCCAAGCATTATCTTGTCGGAACTTTATAGGAGAACGCAATTCATTTACTAGTATTGTTTCAATACCAGAAGGGAAGACTGGGGCAGATATTGAAAGCGCTTTACTCGCAGCCTTACTAACATCAATATTCTCATCATCAAGAAGAACGCTCAACCAGTCAAACAACTCGTCGGACTTCTGAATTGCAACTTCGGGTAATGCCTCTAAGGCAGCAACTCGAATCGCAGGGTCGTCGTTTTGAAGTGAAGATAGTAGAACTTTATGGGCTTCTGTTGAAGCAAATCCTTTCAGCCTTTGTAATGCTCTAACACCGTCTACTTGCGTCAAATGATAATCTCTTTCTGTCCAAACAGACTTTGCTGATTCAATTTCTCCTTTAGCCAACGGAATAATATCCTGCTTTCGCAAACCTTGCCACGGACCTCTTTCAGTCTTGTCATTGATATTAGTCTTGGTTTTTTCCTCGCTACCCACACTGATGGGCAATCCAGTTCGAGGGTCTCTTGCAATGTATTCACGTGACAATTTCAATACCCCTATGACGCCCGCATATACACCATAGACATGAACCTATGGCAGTATTGTTCTAATCCCATTGAGCACAGTAATATGTATTCCACCATACTTTAAGTCTAATATGGCCTTTTCACGCTTATTTCTATGCATCGTTCAACAACTTAATTGAAGCAGGTGCTAGCCCCCATATCATGGATAGTCGTTCGGTCAGGCAAAATGGTATTGTTTTAATTCTATTAATGATACTATTAACCTCATCTTGGTCTGCAATGATTACATCAAATGATCCACAAATTACTGTTGATGAATCGGTGAAATTCATTTCCCATTCAAATAATGATTTCAATTCTAGTAATGGTTTTCTTTTTGAGAATACTACGGTTATTAATTCCACTGGAGAAGCAAAATTAACTCGCCCTGATATTCAATGGGGAGCTACAAATGCTAATGGGTTAATGTCCACACGTACTGGTGCGTGCACCGAATACCTTGAGCAAACAAACGAAATTTGGTTAATGGGTGGCCGTATGGACCCGAGTCCAATAGTAAATAACGATGAAGGACCAACTTCTGCAGTAGAAATATTTGATGTTTCAACGGGCACATGGAGTTTTTCTAGTTCAATGCTAAATCAAACTCAACAATATGCCGGTTGCGCACAAATTGGTGGAAAATTATACCTGGCGGGAGATTATCACCCTACTGCAAGCCCCGAAATAAGGTCACAAGGACTGCTACAGAGTTTTGACTTGAATACTGGTAATTGGACAATGATGACTTCAATGCCGTCGGGTAAAGAAGTTGGATTAGCAGGAGTTGATGCACTCGACGGGTATCTCTATGTTGCTGGAGGAGTCAATAGGCAAAGTCGTAATGACATCACGGATAATTTATTGCGTTACGACCCTGTAACCGATAGTTGGACCCAATTATCGAGTATGAATTATGTAAGACACTCTTTTACTTTGACCGCCTTTCACGGAAAATTATACGCCCTTGGAGGAGTTTCCAAAGAAATAGATCCACTTACGAATTATTCTGGAATCCTTGATTCCAACCGTACTGAAGTTTACGACCCCGCAACAGATATTTGGACTAATTTGAGTGACTTACCGATCTCACTGGCCGCACATGCTGCAGCTGTATTCAATGATGAAATTGTACTGATAGGTGGCTACGAAGATCAAACTTGGAGTGGAGTGGCCAGCAAAAAAATGTATGGATATCACCCACTAGACCAAACTTGGAGATTGTTGCATACATTACCTATCGGAATATATGATTCAACTATAGCTTCTGGCGGTGGTACAATCATGTATGCAACAGGAGATTCCTCTGGTACAAGATTCACACAATGGAATGCGTTTTATCTCGCAGCTACTGAATACTTTGAAAATCCAAATGAGCATGAGGGATGGATTACCTCCCTGCCTGTTGATTTGAGATACTCATCGCAGGGTACTGCCACTCCGATGTGGATGACATTGGATGGTAATACCCCGTATGGCACTAATTTACAAATGCAGTACAAATCTGGCTCAGATGCAGTTTCTGTAGGTATTAATGATTGGCAACCGATAGGAGCAAATGCAAGTATTCCTCAATTCGTTGGGATTGGAAACCACTCACTTAGCAGTCTTAGTGAAGATACTTCTTTTATGCAGTATAGAATAAAATATACAACCACTGCTATGCAAAATTGGTCGACTCCAAATTTAGATAATGTGGAAATAATTAGTGAAAATGCTGCAATCACTTCATCAATACCAAATACTATGCATCCAAATGCTGCCCCTGTTTCCTTCTCAACACATCATTATGCATATTCTAATTCGGCGCAATATCAATTATCAATTGTTTCAGCAAACTCTCAAGGATTCAAGGAAACAGCATCCCAATGGACCACAATAACTTGGTCAAAGGATAGCAATTCCTTCACTGTAAGTGATCCTGATTCAATGTTAATCACTTCGCAGACATCTGTTCAAGATGGTTTGATTAATCAAGATGGTCAGTTAATGGATTGGCAATTCTCCTTATCCGAGGGGCTCGCTACTGACTATCTTCTAATGCAGGTTAAAACTGTAGGATTGAGGAATACAACATATACACATCCAACCCCTATTACCATTGATAAAGAAGTAGATGTAGGAATAAAATCTATTACAGCCAATTTTACTAGTCAAGGTAATTACACACTTCAAGAAAATGAAATAGTTCCAGAATTAACCAAACTAAATTTGGTTGTTGAGAATTATTTCACAACATCTAGAAATCAATTATTATCTGGAACAATACAGGCACGCGTACATTTGGATATAATAGAATTCAATCAAACAGAAGACGGTAATGATGTTTGGGCTAATGCTACAACCGGATGGTTCTCACTCAAAATTGGTCAAGAAACAAATATTGAATATACTCTTCCAGAAAATGTCTCAGGAGAAGCAAGTATTTGGATTGAAGCAACAACTATGGATAATTTAATCTTGAACGTTGATGAAACCCCACACAATTTTATTCTAAATATTGAAGTTCCAATAATGCTATCCACTACAATTACTGATGGAGGATACATCAATAAAGATGCCAACCGATTGTACGGCATACAAATCTATAATGTTGGCGGATTCACCAATAATACAACACAAATGTCAGTGTGGGTTGAAAATAGAGATGATGGTTATAATGGCAATCCCTTGGATGGAATTGCCCAGATTGGTGAATATCAACAGCGAAATTTCTCTATTGTAAATTCAGCCAATATTTGGTACCTAAATATGACTGTTAATGATTCGGGGAATGAAGATCATCAAATTGTTCGCACCATGCTTAGTGGAACGGATGTATCTAACCATTCATTACCAGTTATTTCCGCAGAGAATGGAATTTCTTGGTGGATTAGTCGCGACCCTCAAAAGGCAATTATTACTGATATTAGCCCACTTGGTGAAATAATCCCCAACAGTGGACAAAGGCTTGAACCTACTCGTCAGATTGGCTGGAGTATTACTGCGAGCGATTCAAATGAAATGGAAGACCTTAGTGAATTCAAAATTGAATTGGGTGGAGATTCAAATCTTGGTATCAAATATTTACCACATCAAGGAATTTGTAGTTCTCTTGATGCCAGATTGTTGGTTAACTCTTCAAACTGTATCGCAACTATATCCAATGGTAAAATGACTGTAGAAATGTGGGCAACTGTTGATTGGACACTAACAACTGCGGGGTTGATAGTTGGTGAATTAGATGTCATCGTTCGAGATTATGATGGTGCAACTCGTCAATCACAACAAAATCAATGGTCTCTTGAGCGAGCATTAGATGTTCAATTTCAAAGTTTAATGGATGTAACCGGGACCGTAAATGGAACCCTTGGTGACAATCCTAAGGTGATGGCTGGGGATCTGATTGAAATTGAAGCATCGGTTAAGCACCTCATTTCTGATAAAAACTATAATGGACAGTTGGGGGTTCTCTGGTATGGAAAAATACAAAACGAGATATGGCAGGGTGGAATGACCGCAGATATTATTGATGGTCAATTGTCATTATCATTCGCAACTCCAATTGAAAGCGGGCTAATACATGATGCTAAAATTAGTATTTGGGATCCACTGGCCAGCGAGAAGTTACTTGAAATCGACCTACCAGATCTCATTGTTGATGCTGACCCACCAATGATTTTACGATCCAAATTGACAAGTGGAATTTCAAGGTATCACCTGAACAATGTGGAAATCGGTGTCAATGTGGATGAACCTCAATCTTGGAGTTCTAATTTATCTCTTACTTGTCAAGTGAGGTCAACTGAACAAAATTGGCAACCAGTCACTCTTTCCAGAGAATCAAGTACTATATTCGACGGGAAAACAATGTTTGCATTCAATTTCGACTTTAGTAGCCTAGGTGACCCTTCATTATTATCAAATCAAGCGCGAATTGCTTGCTGGGCAGATGGTTACGATGATTCTGGATGGCAACTTGATTCTGAATACGGAAATAGTGAATTATCACCGTGGCTTGAAAGCACTTTGAATAACATCGGTCCGGACTTAGAATTGGGAGAAATAAAAATATCTGGCGATACATCAGCAGGGTCTAAATTATCATTAAAAGTGCAATTAATTAATGGTGGAGAAGGTATACAACAACCGTTTAATCTTAGTATTTTCATTGTTCAAGGTGATGAGAAAACCATTGCAGGACGCCAATTATTATACGAACTTGGAGAAAATACTGCAGTTATAATGAATTCTAGAATTACTGTACCCGATGGGGAATGGACATTGCTTATTTCAGTTGATGATGAACAATTAATTTGGGAATTGGATGAAGAAAACAATATCTGGACTAAGGATTATGATGGTGCAAGTCAAGGCTTTTCAACCACAGTAATAGCACTTTCAAGTGGCGGAATAATTGCACTAATTGGGGCTTTATTATACCTCAAGAAGAGAAGTTCAGATCTAGATGAGGTTCATCAATCTGTAAATGAGAACTCAAAGGGCGAGCCCCCATCAATCGACAACAATGCTAAGCCATCTGGCGGCCCTCCAGGTAAACCAAAGCCGATGAATGGCCCTCCAGGCGCCTCTAATTCAGCGACAAGTGGCCCGTCAGTTGCAGACCCTAGCCAAGACCAAGACGTACAACCTGCTCAGCCTGAAGTTGATTTACAAGCTACTGCCACTGCACATTTCGGTGCTTTGGATTCACTTATCCCGCAAACAACGGAAACTTCTGAAACAAGTTCTGAAGAAATAGTGCAGCCGATTTCAACAGTTGTTGTTGATTGGAATGGATTGCCAAGAGGTGGCGATTATGAATATTCTTCTGACGCAACTTATTACACTGGAGAACAGTGTGGTAAATGGTTATTGAATGAAGATAAATCTTTCACACGGATTGAATGATTGAATTATCCATCCCTCAACTTTTTGAATGCCGGCTTTCCATGTAGTTCTTATGGGGAACGAGGATGTTGTGGATATCCGTACAGTTCTTGCTATTTGCTTTCGTGATGGAAAACCACTCGATGCCATAGATGTCGAACGGATGTTATCATTTGACATGGAATGGCTATCACCTGATGATGCTGAGATTGCAGTTCAATCTTTAATCTCTGCTGGTTGGTTATGCGGGGAAGAAAATGCCCTTACCCCGAGCATCAATATTTCCGGAGTCACCGCTCCATTGGGATGGTTTCCCCGCCCTAGCCGTTTGACAAATCCGGTTTCAGTAAAATTGAATGAAGAAACAAATGAAACGATAGTTTCTGAATCTGTTGATGAAGCAATTACAATTAAGGCCATGCCCACTGAGAAAATAGAAATTACTACTCAAGAAGAAAATCATGCCGATCCGAGGGTTAAATTAACCAAACGCTTGACTAAGTTTATTGCAAACACTTCTAAAATTGAAGTTGAAGAAGTTGAACGTAGAGCCAATAGGAAACATAAGGCCCTAGCAGTTGCTACCAACTGGATGTGCCTAGCCCTTGTAGCGAGAGAACAAGGTATCCAAATGCAAGAGATAGTAGACGCTCTGGCTATCAGATAAGTGCTTAAGATATTCTTTCAATTTCTTTACTACGTTCGACCAGTTCAATAAGAACTGGTAATAGAACCAGAGCAAGAATAAGAGAAAAGAAAACAGTTACGGCTGTTATCAACCCGAAATCCTGTATCACTGGCATTGGTGAAAACAATAGCACTAAGAAACCAAAGGCAGTTGTCAATGCACTCAGAATCAATGCAACTCCTGTGGTTGATAATGCTGCGCGCAAAGCTTCCCAGTGATTCTCTTGGCGTTTTAATTCAACTTCAATACGACGCCACATGTGTATTGAATAGTCGATTCCAATACCCAATGTCAAAGCGGTAACCATTACTGTTAGCACATTCCATTTCAAGCCAAGAGCGGCCATTGAACCTACTACCCACAATGCTGACAACCCAACTGGGAATAGAACGATTATCGCTGGCAGTATTCTTCTAGTCAGTATCAATAATACGGCACATGAAACTATCAAAGATATCACTGTTGATTCTAGTTGACTTTCACTTAGACCTTCCAATACTGTTTGTAAAATTACCAAATCTCCTGTGATATAGATTTGACCATGTCCACTAAGACTAGAACGAAGTGTCCCACTTTCGTCCTCTGAACCGAGCATACTCTCAAAATTATCTACTACTCTCTTTGACTGTGAGGATGTGGCTGCTTCTACGCGAACTTCATTCCTCAGATGAATGATATCCTCACCTTGAAGATTAACAGTATTCTGTACTCTCTCTAACCAAGTTTCACCACTCAAAGCATCTGCAATGGATTGGTTGACAGAAAGATTTGAAAATGCCGCCCCCAAATCAAGTTCACCATTGTGATCTTTCATGTATACATCGCCTCCAAAGACTTCCATGTTGTAGGCTTCGCCAAAGTTTGAATCTCTCAAAATAGCATCTCTTAGCACCACATATGGCCCATCATAAGAAGGAGAAGATGTTGTTCCATCTGTGCCCACTACGTCATGGTTGGATTCTAAATCTGCGTGTAAACCTCGCATTTGATTCAATAGGATATCATCATCGGGTATTATATTCTCGCCTTCCAATGGCTCCATTAAGATGTAAACCATCTTCCATCCTGCGCTATCATATGATGTCGATAATTCATCTCTAACAGACATTATAGGCATATCTGAATCAATGAAATCGGCTAGGTCAAAATCTGTTTCTAAGGTGGATGCACCTGCTATAGATAAACCTGAAATTATTATTGCAACTAAAATTACAGGAACTTGATTTTTCTGATGAATTCTTACCAAGAAATTTGTGGCAAGCGGTAAACGAATAGAATGCTTGGATGCGTTCCTCAAAGGTGCATCAAAAATAATGTGCAAAGAACCGACTATTAGGGTGGCGGATAAGAATGCACACACCACTCCTATTGCCAATGCTAGGCCAAATGTTGCCAAAGGTGGTAAAGGAGAAATAATATTTGCTAGGAATGCTGCTACGGTAGTAATTACTGCCAATGACAACGGCACACTTAGCCTAGTACAGGCACGAGACCATGCTTCTGCTGGGTCGGGATAATCCTCACGAATCGCTACATATGCTCTTTGCAAATGTATTGCATAATCTATACCCAACCCCAACACTAGAGGCGCTACTGCAACTTCGAGTGCGCTGAATTGCGCTCCCATCAAATTGAGTGTACCGTATGTCCATATCAATGCTGAAGATAATCCAATAAGCGGGAATATGACACCTCTAATAGATCTAAACGCTAACGATAATAGTATTATCACAACCAATAATGCTAAAATAATCAAGGTTGCTAAATTATCAAATGTTCCTTTGTCGATATCATAAGAAATCAAATCCAGACTAATTACGCTATATGTTAATTCTGATTGTTCGCTTAATAGTGCAAACTCATCTCTCATTTGGTCTTGAAATATTTTCCTATGTTGAGGTGGCATATCAGGATCTATTTCCAGCACCCATAATGTGGATGAGGCCGTTGGTGTAGCGTCTCCGCTACCATCATCTAGATATGAACAGGTGGGTGAAATATCTAAGTCCCGATGTAATAATGCCGAAGATGCATAGGTTGCAGCACTTAACAATTGGTCATCTGAAGTAAGGCGACATTCCACATCATCTTCCAAAATTAGGTCAACCATCTGATTCCAACTTTCAATATCTGCCAACTTAGTTCCATTTGCTTTTTCATTTAGGCTTATTTGAACAATACTGGGAGCAGTAGTCCATACTGGAATGTTATTGTCAACGAGTGAGTTATTATTTTGTAATTGTTCTAAATGCTGAGCCATTAATTGAAGATTCTCAATAGCGAGGATATTACCTCCATCATCAACTGTCACATGGACAAATAATGGTCTGGTTTCATTGGGGAAAAAGGCATGAATTCTATTATGCGCATCTTGGCCTTCAGAATCAGGTGCGAACTCAGATAAATCGGTTTTAAATGTGGGAGGGGAAAGAACCAGATTAGTTGCTAATGCAATTGTAAGTAGACCTGCTACGAGCAAAAATGGAATCGCACTGCGACGGAAATAATGTGACACGCTCGCCACTTTTGCCTCCATCTCATCGGTATCCATTGAATCGTCCAAAGCATGAGGGTTCAAAAGAGAGATGGTGACAAGATTATTGAAACAATTGTTTTTGACCGTTTACAATTAATTTAATAATCAAAAATGATGGTTGTAATCGGGATTGTTTAAGCATCATTCAATCCACAAGGTTCAAAGGAGAAGCCTCGTAGGCCGGATTGATTATCATGCCGGTTAAGTTACTACTCCGCGAAAAAAATGAACTACGACTTCGTATCATTGGAGAGAGCCATACTGCTCTACAGATGCTACGTGAACGAATTAACAGTCACGACAAAGTCGAATATGCAAACTACTTCCCAGGTCACCCGCAATTGGATGACCCAGAATTCTACATCCGCACAATTGGAAATAATAATGCAGAGACGATCCTCAAGGATATTGTTAAATCTCTATCTAGTGAATATGAGTCCTTAATCCTCTAAACGAGGTGATTTTTTGAGCGATAAAGATCCATTGGCACAAGCCATTGGTCTCGAAGGGTTTGCTACAAAAACTTCTGGAATTGGTGGCGTTCTTAAAGCGAGAGTCAGCGATTTTAGAGTTGACGAGATATCGTCTAGCATTAAATTAGACAACAAGGGCAGATTTACAGTTGCGAAAGTTACTTTGACAAACTGGGAGACTAATCGCTTCTGTACAAATCTTGCTAGAGAACTAAAAATTCCTCGCAATAGAATCTTTTTCGCTGGAACTAAAGACAAAAGAGCTGTTACCAGCCAACTATTTGTTATTGATGCTCCTGAAAAGAAGGTAACAGACTTAGTAATTCCAGATGTATTAATTCAGGTATTAGGTAGAACTCATCAAAAAATAGACTTGGGTAATCACAAAGGAAATCGTTTCACTATAGTGGTCAGAGGATGTTCTAATCCAGATGGAAGCCCAATGAGTGAAAAGGATGCACTTGGTGAAATTGAGATTATCAAAAATGAAATGGCTCAAAATATTGGACCTGACTTATTCCCAAATTGGATCGGACCTCAGCGATTTGGTTCTGGCCGTCCAGTAACTGCTGAAGTTGGAAAATATGTTGTCACTGAACATTGGAAAGAGGCTGTTATGGCTTACCTTTCGATGCCAGGGTTCAATGAAAGTCCTGAAGTTGCTGCCTTTAGAGAAAATATTAGAACTAATGGTCCCAATGCAGAAGCGTTGATAGATATGCCAAAATGGCTAGGTTTTGAAAGAAATATGCTAGAACATATTGTAAAGTATCCTGAAGATTGGGTCGGGTCTTTCAAGAAACTTCCAACTAATTTACAATTGATGACCGTTCATGCAATTCAATCAGTAATTTTCAACAAATCCCTTAATGGAAGAATAAAGGCTGGTTTGCCAATATCCCTACCCATCGCTGGAGACTTGGTTGGAAGAATTGATGAAAAGGGGCAACTTAATGCAAATAGTTGCGTAATAATAGAACAGAGAACCTTGCCTCGTATCACAAGAAATTGCCAATTGGGAAGATTGACTCCTACTGGACCATTGCCTGGTAGTATTGTCAAAACTTGTCAAGGTGAAGCTGGTAAAATTGAAATGGCTGCAATAGAAGAAATGAATTTACAAGATATCTCTTGGAATGTTGAAGCGGTTTCAAGACTTTCATCGAAGGGAACTCGCCGAGCCTTAGTAACAGGCTATAGTGAATTTAGTATTGATACAGTCCCTATCGGATCTGATGACACAATGGGTGAGAAGTGGAAGGCCGGTCCAGGAGAAAATAGCCGATGGCATCCCGAAGGTGCTTGTATTCGATTCCGTTTCACACTTTCATCTGGAAGTTATGCTACAACTTTGCTAAGAGAATTCATGCAATGCCCACTTTCTCAAATTTGAGTAAGTATGGAATAATTATACAAAGTAAATACTGTTTAATAAAAACAGTACCGATATAATTGATGTAAATTGATTTAAGAAAATAATTTACTCAAATTAGTCCCATTGATAGGACTTCAATTTCTCCAACACCATGAATTTCGGACATTTGTCCTTCAAAGGCATCTGCAAGTCCTTCACCGTCGTTCATTGTAACATGAACTTGAACGAACTTTAGACCGAAAGCAAGGGGTTTTACCTCTACTTTTTGAACATCGTAGATTTCATTAGCCATCTGAGAGATTAGTACTGCGATACCATCGGCATCAACTTGCTCTACTTCGGAATCAGGATTGACCTTATAGGTCATTACTACCATACCCATTCAAATCACCTCAAGGACCTTGATGTCCACATGTCGGGCAGTTGTATAGAACGCCTTGATTTCGACATCTTGGGCTGCGGCCAATAATAGTAGGATTTGGATTAGTTTCACCATTCACAGATTGTACGATACAACCTGGGCAAGGGAATGAAGTTGAACCGGGTTCTGCCAATGGCACACCGGACGCTGTACAGTTCTTAGCTCGCTCAGTCATATTTACTCCTCAGGAACAAAGTCGCCCACGCCCTCCCCTTCTTTATGGTTGCGTGACAAAACGGCTAAAACTATCCACCAAAAACGATTATTATCTTAGCGGTCGATGACAGTTAGTCTACCATTTTTACCCGAACTAACCACAAGTTCGCCCTCTCGTTCCCGACACCAGCCAGATTCTATGCGAATGATGTCTCCGATTTGCACATTTTTTACTTGCTCATCCCATAGAACAATACCCACTAAGCCACTTTCATCCCTACCACAGGCGGCAGCAACTGGACCTGTGTAACGAGAAGTTGAAACCATCCTTCGCGGATAGACCCTAAGAACTACCAATTCGATTCTTCCAACTGCTCTATTCGCTCTTAAATCTGCGACCATTTGTCTTGCTGACATTTGGCGCATTTTCTCTTTTGGGTGTATCCTATTGATCTCAGCCATAAAAATAATGAGATATATTCAATGGTTATTAATCAAATGGATGTTTTATGCAGATAATTAGAACAGTAATGATAGCATTAAGCAAAATCAAGAACTGTAAAAGTGTTTAGTCGCTTTTCTTTTTACGAACTGAGAATGATGATTGTATGATGTCTGGTCCATCAACGATATCTTCTCCGCTGAGTTTTTTATTCAATTCTAATTCATATGTATCACTAATATTTACATCGGCGACAGCCCAAGGTTGGTATCTTCGGCAAATCAAATACACTTCGGATGAGGAGTTTCTACTTGCATGAGGAGAATGTCTCCTGACATCCTCGAAATGCGGTTTAACAGCATTTATCAATTCTTCAACACCAACTCCCTGGAATAATTTTGTTACGAAATGTCCACCTTTACACAAAAATGGTAAAGCAAAATCAAATACTTCTGTAACTAAAGTCATGGCAATTGCTTGGTCCATATCCCATTTGCCAGTAATATTTGGTGAAATATCCGAAATGATGCTGTTAAGTTGCCGACCATTTAGATATGCAAGAACTCTATCTTGTGTATGCGGATCGGTGATATCACCCACTAGAAGAACCGCTCCCTCAATCGGTTGGCAGGGGTCAAGGTCAACACCCACGACATCTCCTTCCTCACCTACAAGTTCTAATGCAACTTGCGTCCAGCCACCAGGGAAACATCCGACATCAAGAATAACGTCACCTTTGTCAATCAGCTTGAATCTTTCTTGGATTTGTTTGAGTTTAAAGGCCGAGCGAGCCCTATATCCACTGGCCTTAGCTTGACGCCTCCACGGGTCACGTTTGTGATTCTCAATCCAATGGTCAGCCATAACAACCCCTCCTGCTCAAGTTATGCTCGTCCACCCCTCTTTGATGAACTCTCCTCTCGTAGCCATCGCCAAACAAAGAGATGAAGTGGTTTGGCTTTGTGGCGGTACTTGATGGTAATCGCTTATGCTCGCTTATGCACATTTACGATTATTTCTATCATGTTAGTCGCTGTTCAGATACCAATTATTGCAAGTGGTTCAGTCGACTCACAGGTTCAAACATACAGCGTTAGTGGTGGCCGTAGTATTCTAATTGAGGAGTATACTGCAACTTGGTGTCCAAGTTGTGCTGAAATCGACCCATATTTGATGGAATTTTCATACGCTCATGGCCCTAGAGTTGCCATGGTCGCTTATCACCCAAGCGATGGTGTGGATGCATTCCAACCACTTGCGGCTCAAAATAGAATAGACAGACTATTGATTACCCATCCAGGAATTGGCTCAACTCCAACATTTATCGTAGAGGCAGGACCTCTTCGAATTGGACCTGATTCCTGGCCTGATGTCCTTTTAGATATTCTCAATAAAGAGGTAAAACGTCAATCTTACACGCAACTAAGACTTGATATCCAACAGAATAATGACACTTGGACTGCTACTGCAAAGGTTGTCGATAATGATTCAATCGATTACGGTCAACTAACAATTATGATAGTTCAGCATGAAAAGATAGTTCCTGAAGGATTTGACAACCCAGGTGGCCCGACAAGAGATAAAGTTCTTACCGCAATCGCTGAATGTGATATAAATAGTTCAACAATAACTTCTGAAGTGAATCTATTATCTGCGGAAACAACTTCTTGTATAGATAATTTTTCTGTAACCTTTTCCCCCGAGAATGAAGTATTCAGTGTATTGCTAATTCATGAACCGACCAATTCACAACTTGAAAATGGTTCATTAGGGACTTTTGGTGTTGTTGAATTTAAGAGCAAAGCCGCCCCAGTTGCTCAAAGTAACGTTGATATTTCGCTATTGATTTTTGCTTTTGTATTCATTGGTTGCGCATTGATATTCAATGTTAGAAAGAAAAAGTGATTGCGAGTTGCACCATTCCCACCTTATTACGGTAATGTGTGCCGGATAAAGGCGGAGGGCGATGCATTTCACCGTATAGTTGATAAGTGTGGTTGCTGATTATAATACATGGAAGAAACATGGGAAGATATAGCATGGGAGGGGTTGACTCCTCCAAAGGAATGGGCAGTCGAATACATCGCTTTAGTAGGTGGAGAAAAAATCTATCACCTCTCTATATTGTATGGAGAGGACCACCAAGATGTTCAAAGAAGCCTTCTCAATGAACTAAGAATAGCATACCCTGGCAGTGACCGAATTGATGTTACTGTCCTTCGTATGGAAGAAACAGTTCTCGAAACTGATGCTTTACACTTTGGCGGAGATTGTATCCCTTGATTCACTGTTTGTGCCATTCGCCAGAATCATAGAGTTTACCCATTTGCCAGAAGCCGTAAATCAAAAGAAGATTTCCCATGTGCGCAGCAGTACAATAGGGGCAGATCTTGCCCATTTGATATTCAGCATACATAAGCCAAATTATTGCGAAGATGCCTGCCGTTGAAGCCATAAATCCTAACTTGATGTTTGAACCGACCCATTCTGCATTGGGTTCTTTGTTGATGCTCATCAAGATCCATAAGAAAAAGGTGTAGACAATAATCCCTAGCCAAGCCCAACTAATGCCAATCATTGGCACTTTATTATAATCGTCATTACCAATGACATCATCACAGGAAAAAATGCTGTTGACTGCACAGAAACCTGCCCCTTCTGAGATTGTATTAGATATCCATAGCGTCATAGAAGAAATTATAAATCCAGATAATGCAATTAGAAGAGAGCCCATTAGAAGTCTTCCTCTCAATGTTTTCAAAGATGGAAACTTGTCAGACATTGAAGCCGATAACGATTCACCCATAGGCGAGATTAGAAGAAATCCTAATACCATTGGAATTACCATTACGGCCAATATTGTATTTGAATCAAATAGTTCCATTCACTCGCCTCCTTGAGCGTTGATTTGAGGATGGAGTGCTACGATATATTCATCGTAAACGATTCTATAGATGGCCTGAGGAAATGTTTCATCTGATTCATGACTTGCCCAAGCAACTATTCCATCCGGTCGTATCAAGAAATATGTAGGTGTACCGCCGACATCCCATTTGTTCATGTTAGATTTATCCAAATCGTCGACAAATGGAATTGCAAATGCTGCTCCTTCTCTTGTTGAACAATCGTCGTTACCAGAATTGCACATCTCTCCCGTAGTTTTGTCTCTAAACGCCATTATTTCTTCCCGAGATGAATCATGACCCTTTAGTCCAGTAAGTTCCGCTGCACTGGCAATGAAGTTGATATGCGGTCCGTCCCAGTTCGGATTCTCGGGTGTAAAGTATTGTGATCCTTCTTGATATTCCGCTATCGAATTGAAACAATAAGGGCAATCAGTATCCAAAAATTCAATCATTACCCATTGACTTCCAGTAGTATTGTTATTTTCTAAACTCCAATCATAATCATAATATGCCTGTAAGTCAAAATCCTCCCATCCACTTCCATTGTATGCCTTTCCAGTGATATTAGGTGCCCGGTCTCCCTCTTTTGTACCAGTTATAATAGGGCTTGTGGTCAAACTAATCACCATAATTGTGGCTATGAATATCGCAATCACAGTTAAACCTGTATCAATTCTTGCATCGCCATTAACATCATATTTTATTTTCATTTTATCCACCTTCTCTTAGTTTTGCACTTACAAACCAATTTCTTCAATCAGTGCACGTGCCGTATGCCTTATCGCATCTTCGGAATTATAATTTACATCAAAGCCGATTGCCAACATTTTGTCGATTGCCAACATTGCTCTAGGAACATCTCCTGCCCAGCCTCGGTCTCCACCAGTATATTCTATTGAAGCGCCTTCACAACCAGTCTCTTCGACCACAATTTCTGCAATTCTTTTTACAGATGCAGTATCATGGCTACCAAGATTGAACAGATTTAATTGCTGGTCGGTATTATTCATCACATGTAAGATTCCATCGACACAATCGCCAACTTCCATGTAGGATTTTTCTTGTAATCCATTACCAAGTACTTCTAATCGGGAAGGGTCTGCCTTTAGTTTATGAATGAAATCAAAGATTACACCATGCGTACCTCTAGTTCCAATGATGTTAGCAAAGCGGAAAATCCAAGCCTGTAAACCGAACGTTCCAACCCAGCTTGAAATTAATCCTTCACCCGCTTGTTTACTTGCACCATATAGTGAAATTGGCAAACATGGACCGTGGTTTTCGGGAGTTGGCATTGGAGCATCTTCTCCATATACTACTGAAGAGGAGGCAAAGGCAATCTTCTTTACTCCGTTAATGCGCATGGCCTCAACAATGTTGTAAGTAGCAATAGTTCCTTGCTTCAAATCAGTATCAGTGATTTTTGTTCCTAATCTAATATCTGGATTTGCTGCTAAGTGGAATACGCATTCTATCTCCTTCATTGCAGAGAGAACATCCTGATAATTTGTGACGTCTCCTTTAACCAATGAGACCTTGCCTGAATCGAGATGGTTTTGGATGAAACCAAGATTGCCACTCGACAAGTTATCGAGGACTACCACTGTGTCACCTCTGGAAACTAATCTGTCAATTAAGTGAGAACCGATGAATCCTGCCCCACCGGTAACTAACGCTCGCATGGTCATTCCTCGCTCCCCCCTATGTATGAGTGTTTTCAAATGATGACCTGTCCTGATTTACAACAATTGATTAGTATTATGTGCATTGAGGTGATTCGTTGAAGTTACCGTGCAACAGAAATGTGCATGGATGATGTGTAAACATGGTAAAAAAAACTGAAACAAAGAAGACTGAAACTGAGAACGAAGAATACACTGGTAACAGTGCGCTGATAGGATATGTTAGGCGAAGTAATGCGGGTGGTGCTTTAAAATTGAGCATCAATACGAGTGCTTTTGCAGATTGCTCAACCTATGTGACAAGTGATGGCCAGGCCTATGTGCCGCTGATCATTTCATTGAGTGCTTTAAACAAAGTATTGAATGGTGAAAGAGCTGTTACAACTGTATCTCAAATGCAGGGCTAATAGTCGGATTAAGATCCCATTATCAAATATCGAGATAAGTTTCAATGCGTTGAAAGTCACCTTGCCAATAGCGAGGTTCTGCTCATCAATTTTCTGAGGAATTTTGTTGAGCCCACTATCAATTACAATAAATAAAAAATGATAATTGCCCTACTACGCATCCAGTTATAATGTGATAATAACTACGAATTTATCAAATAGTGCTAAATATGGGCGAAAATTAGATACAAGTAGTGAATACTATGTCTTCGGCTACTGCAGAGACTAAACCATTCATTATCGCAGGCATGCCAATGTACAATGAAGAAGAGACCATTGGAACTGTTGTTACTATGGCACTGCGATATGTTGATGTCGTTATTTGCATCGATGATGGGTCCTCTGATTCCAGTGCAAAAATCGCTGAAACATGTGGAGCAATTGTACACCGCCACAGAGTTAATCGCGGATATGGCGGTGCATTACAGAGTCTATTTCAAAAAGCAAGAGCAATGAATGCTGACGCCTTAGTAGTCCTAGATTCGGATGGCCAACATGAAACTTCTGATATCCCCCACTTATTGAAGCCAATAATTGATGGAGAAGTTGACTTTACAATTGGTTCTAGATTCATTAATGGCGGTGGCGGAACTGATATGCCGGCATATCGCCGATTGGGAATTAAAGTGATTACTGCCGCTTCTAATCTATCCAGTGATTTGGGAATCAAAGATACTCAATCCGGATTTAGAGCATTCTCAAAAACAGCCCTAGACCGTTTGAGGTTTGATTCGGAGGGAATGGAATTATCACTTGAAATGTTAGAGGATGCTCATGATAAGAATTTACTGATCAAGGAGATTCCAACTGTCATCAGATATGATGTACCGAAAGGAAGTCACTTCACAGCTGTATCACATGGATTCACTGTACTAACTTGGGCAATGTTATCTCTTTCACAAAAGAAACCACTGCTCGTTCTTGGAATACCTGGAATGGGATTACTTGCAACTGGTGCGGCAATGGGACTAAACACTGCTAGAGGATTTTCTACTCAATTTGACAGTATTATCGGGCCTGGACTTTCCGCTATTTGGATTGGAGTACTAGGATTATCACTAATGGCTACCGGACTTGTACTACAGAGTGCACGTGGATTCTTGCGACATTTGCTCGTTAGAGAATTTGGCTTAGACTGATTGTTTAGCACTCTTTATTGAGAATGATTCATGAGCGGTTTATGTCTCGCATTATCTATGGGAACCTTATCCGATGATGACCAAGGCGATAATGTCCTTGAATTATCAACGCTTGGAAGGGTTCAGTCAGCGCTTGCAAATGGTACAATGCGCAGACTTGATGACATGTATTCAACTGTTCTTGCAAGTCCTATGACAGTTCTTGTTCTATTACTGATAATAACTGCATTTTTTGCTCAACAGGGATTAGATTTTCAAGACCAAATTGAGGATGATGTTGAGATATTTTTACCCGAAGGTGCACCATCAACAAAATTACTATTGGAAGTGGAGAAGGAATGGTCTACTGATATTGCCATAATATATATCCAGACTCCTAATGCCTTTAGTACAAGCAATATTGAGAATATAACTTCTGAAAGTTATCTTCGCGAAATAAGTTGGGTTGAGGGTGACGACCACAACATAGGTGGAGATTCAACAGGCAGAGGAATTGATTATGATAAAATTGATCACGGTGAAAATGATGGTGTTATGTGGATTATATCTCCTGCTCAAGTGATAAAAGAAATCAATTCTGCAGATGGTCGCTTTAACAATTCGATATGTACACATGGGATTAACACAAGAATACCAATTCAAATCGATTGTAATCTCCCAGGTGGTGGCGAATATGCAATACCTGACCAAACAAGAATCGATCAGATTATTGAGGAATCGAACGGAGGTTTCGATGCACTCTTCAAGGACACTAACGACATGGACCCAACTGTTGATTCTGATGGTGATGGCAATTATACCAATGACCAAGATGGTGATGGGATATGGGATACTGCGGCTATTATAATTGGAATGCATTCCAATCCAAAAGTAACTAATGAGTACGCTAATTTTGACGAATTACATGCTCATTTTCAAGATGTAATAGATGCAAGGCCTAATGATATGGCAAAAACTGAAATGACCGTTACAGGATTAACCAAAGTATTGGAAGATATTTCCGAAGAAATTTACAATGATTTACTGATGATATTACCATGGTCTGTATTCTTCACGATATTGTTCATATCAGCAATTCATCGTTCTTTGAAGGTTGTTGTCATTACTGGTACACCAATTATGATGGCTCTTGCTGTAACATTCGGAATTTCAGTAATTATGGATGTGCATCTTACACCTATGATCGTCGCAACATTCCCGATTTTAATTGGTTTAGGAGTAGATTATGCACTGCATATGGTCAATAGAATAGAAGAAGTTCGGCGCAAGAAAATTGACTCCTGTAACGATGAAAATGAAAGAAGGAGAAGGCAAGGAAAACCTCCTGAAGAAGTTCCCGATATTTGGGATGCTACTTTTTACAAGGAATGTATCTTAGAGATGGCATCATCTACTGGTGTTGCTGTTTTCTTATCTGCGATGACAACTATCATCGGTTTCTCTGTACTGATACTACCCTCAATAGTTCCAATCACCCCTATTCGTTCTGTTGGACTGACATTGGTGATAGGAATTATTTCCACATTGATATTCTCAATCATTTTGGTGCCAACATTAGCGTGGCTTACTAAATTCAATAAACGAAATAACCCTCAAGTATGGGGTGGAATTAGTAAAATTCCGATTAAAGGATTCTTGGTAATAATATTGTTAACCGGAGCAGTTACCACTCTTGGCTTACTTTCATTAGATGAGATGAATGAACCGATAACTGGCTCATCTGAAGCACCAGACGGTATTGAATCACTAGATGCGTTAGCAGAATATTCTAGACAGTTTGGTAGTGGTCAGACATCGCTATTCATCTATCATGCTGAGGATAGAACCCATGATAACAATACAGATCAGATAAGAGATTTACCTGTATTGGATTCGATTGATTTACTTGAAAGCCGCATAGATGCGATTGATTCAACCAACACAACAAGTATTATCACATTCCTAAGAACAATACCCGCTACAATCACTCTAACCGATGGAGTGACCTTGTATGAGGGGAGTCTTTGGGATTTGCTTCATGAACCTTGCTGGGAGAGTAATGACCCAATAGAGTGCAATGTGTGGCTAGGATTGGAATTAACTGGTCCTGAAGGTCGTAAAGGGCTGAGGAAGGATATGGTAAATGTCGTTTTTGATACACTGACGGATGAAGTGAAATCAATGCTTCTTAATGAAGATGGAACTAAGGCTATCGTCTATGTCACACAGCCGTATATGAATCTCAATGTCGCTGGTAAACTAAGAGACGAAATAGATGGAATGCTGTCTGAAGAGCAAGCCTTGGAAGGTACACGAACTTCATTGCTTACAGGTGGGCTTCCGGTCTCACTTGACATCAATAA
>DAJY01000017.1:9879-10201 GCA_002499015.1 Euryarchaeota archaeon UBA242 | reverse complement strand
ATGAGGTGCGAAAAGTGCAACTTACTGGTGGGGCAACTTATACCATCAGCCTTCCCAAAGCATGGGTTATTGAGAACACCGTCAATGCCAAAGATTCCCTTAGAATTGATTGGAGACCGAGTGGCGCTTTGAGAATCACCCCTCTCGACATGGCTGAAAGCAAGTATCAGAGGGTGGTATTGAGTTGTAAAGAACTCCACATTGGAAGTTTATTCGATCATTTAATGGGCGCCTATATATCGGGTGCTGATGAAATAATCATCACCGCCTTTCAAAGTAATGATAAAATGCACCAAGCCGAAATAAGACGCTTTTTGAAAAA
>DAJY01000017.1:2983-9629 GCA_002499015.1 Euryarchaeota archaeon UBA242 | reverse complement strand
TTAATGAATAGTGGAGAAATGCCATTGTATGCAAGTTTGAATAGAATGTATTCACAACTGATTTCATTGATGAGAGACCTCCTAGCGGTTTTCGATGGAGGGAGTCTCGAACTGATTGAGGATGTAGCAGAACGTGAAGCCGATGTTGATGCAATATTATATCTGGTTGAGCGGCAAGTGAGAGTTGCATTAGATTCTCATTTGGTCGCCTCGTCATTGAAAGTTAGCAGACATCAAGCACTTGAGTACTCCAATTTGGCTAAAAGCCTTGAGCGAATGATGGATCATGCATTTCAAATCGGCAACTACCTTTTAGAATTTGAAATGCCAAAACTATCACTTGAATCAATTCCTCTAAGCGTAATACCTCGATGGTTAGATGCTTTGAAGGAATTGATGATAAATATTCGAACCCGAGAATCTCCTCGCATAGAAGCAGCTCGTAACGAATTAAAACAATTACAGAAAATTCTCGAGTCGCACGAGGAGATATTGATGAAAAGTAACAAAAAGGCCGGTACTATTCTGTTTGAATTTAAGTTATCTGAATCACTTAGGCGTCAATGTGCTTATGCGAGGGATTTTGGAGAGACTCTACTCAACTTGAAAGTGAATGATGAAATGACATTTCGTAGAATAAATGGATAAAGATGTTTTTAAAAACACTTACTTTCATATTTACACCTGCGTGTTGGCAACTTTACCACCTGTTGATATATGGGTCGCTTTACAATTCACACTACGAGGATGTTGAAGACGGCAGCGGAGTGATTGAAATGGATATTGAATTAGAAACATATGTTGAGCAAATAATGGATAAACAAATAACCCGAAATGGAATTGATTTTGGATTTTCAAAATTAATATCTGCATTCGCATATGGTGTCAGTTTATTTAGAGGTTCTATTGGCGAGCGCCATGCCTTAGTTCTTCAATCTAGGAGGCTTTGAGATGGACCGA
The DNA here is from genome assembly GCA_002499015.1 of Euryarchaeota archaeon UBA242. GTDB lineage: Archaea > Thermoplasmatota > Poseidoniia > Poseidoniales > Poseidoniaceae > MGIIa-L1. The sequence continues at coordinate 8,669 of DAJY01000017.1, read as the reverse complement.
TATTTGGATCAATATGTTGAAATGGTGATGGAGCAGCAGAAAGTGACAAACGGGATTAAGTTGTTTTCCTGGATTAATATTTTTAAAAGGTAATCACTTTTAGAGCCTTCATCTAACGTAGTATTTCTCTTCAGCCATGAACTCTTGCCTATAGATTTGGGCCCAATGATTACTCCGGTATCACAAACTCTAGGTCTCCCTTCAACCGCTGAATTATGCCCTATTGTTTTGAATAAACAATCATCGTACTCTTTGATATATCATCGCCAATGCGATATATTTTAGTGGGTGCTAATCATGAGTCTGTGGCAACTTTTTGACACGAACATAAACAGTGATTTATTAACTCCTCAATTAAGGATTTTTGGTTGCTATGCTAGTTGTTGATGATTTGAAGAAGGGATTCGGTTCTGGTAGCAGCCGTTTAGAGGTGCTGAAGGGAGTATCCATGGAAATGAAGCCTGGTGAATTAGTTGCTCTAATGGGGCCATCAGGTTGTGGAAAATCAACACTCCTCAATATCATTGGCGGACTATTGCCTGCGGATAGTGGTGAAATAATTCTCAAAGGTCGAAAATATGGATTGAAAAATCCTTCGAGCGTTGTCGATATTAGACGAGAATATGTTGGATGGATTTTTCAAGACTTTCATCTCCTTGACAATCTTTCCGCAATAGATAATGTGGCAATGGCACTTGAGTTATCTGGAATGCCATCTTTAGAGGCTGAGGACGCTGCACGCATTGCATTAGTCAAAGTCGGACTTGAAGATAGAATGGAGCACATTCCAGATCAACTATCTGGCGGTCAGCAGCAACGCGTTGCTATCGCTAGGGCAATTGCCGGTAACCGGCCTTTGCTTCTTGCTGATGAACCAACAGGGAATTTAGATATTGCCAGTGGCAAAGAAGTATTACAATTATTCAAAGACCTTTGTCATGATAAAGAAAACCCAATTTCCATTCTGATGGTTACACATGATCCGAACCTTGCATCAAATGCAGACAGAATGTTATTACTAACAGATGGGATGACTAAAGCATCCGATATTCGTTCTGCTTGGGGCTTGGATGAAGATGAAGGAGGGGAAGAAGAATGACCAAAGCAGATACTTCTTTGCAGTTGGAACCTTCTGACTTTGCACCTTCACAGAGTTTGCCTAAGCGAATTATGCACAAAGTGACTGAAACTCCTGGAAAACTTCGCCTTGCTGGTTTGAGTGCTTGGCGCGGTAAGGAACGAGGTTTAGCAGTTATTGCAGGTGTTTTCTTAGCATCTTTAGTTATCACTACCGTTCTTTCATATGGCGTTGGTCTTTCACAACTTTTCTTTGAAGAATCTCTCAAAAATGAACCATTCGATGCTAAAATAGAATTTGCTCGAACCCCTGTAGAAAACGGCACTGGCTGGTCGAACAATACCAGCACAATGACGGGTGTGTGCGACGAGTTGATGGAGGAGTTCACCGAATTCAGTGATTGTACTCTCGTATTAGGACGCCAAGGTATTCACAGTGGGGGCTTTTTCAATCAAGAATTTGTTGTTGCTCAGCCTCTTGAAATGGTAGCGATTACCGATGATGCGAATCCTTATTGGGGTAACGTGACCTTTGATTATCCAGAACTTAGCGACGCAGGCCCACCAATTTCAAACATGCGTTCGGTTCGCTTTTTAGGACCTGAAGCCTTTGATGGTGAATTTGCAGACAGATTAGGTGAGAACATCATAGCAGGAATGGGTGAATGGCCATCGCCAGAAAATGTCAGTGCTCAACGCGGTGTCATTCTCCCTTCGACCGTTGCTTCTCAAGCAAAAGCCAATGTTGGTGATGTCCTTGACTCTTTCTCGTTCCATTATGTCGTTGATGAATCGACGCTGTTCGAAGGGACTGTTACCAATGAAAACTGCGACGGTGAAGTAACTCCTGAGCAGAATGAAATGGTGTACTGTCGGATGGAAATGACAGCGACCAATTTGACGGTTCTTGGAATCTATGACCCATGGGATTTCGGTAACCCGACACTTGGCCCAAACCCAATATTCACGACTTGGGAAGTTCTTGATGAAACCCAACGAGCAACATTGATCGATAATGACCACATGTACCTCGGTGTCACCATTGACCAGGGGCAATTGCCGACAACGTCTACTGCAGATGCAGCAGAATGGCTTGAAGACCTTGGAACTCGCGTACAGGCTGGAAATTACACCGATGAAGGAATTGAACTGTATTACACTGATATCGTCAGTGGAACCATTCTTTTCCTCAATATTTTCTTAGGCCTGATTCAAATCTTCGATTACATCATCATGATTCCAATTGTTATTCTTTCAATTTCGGTATTAATCTATGGATTAGTGCTTTCCCTGGAACAACGACGTAGAGAAGTCAGTATACATCGCGTAATAGGTGCGGATGCCACAAGCCTACAAAGTATGGTGCTGTTAGAATTGTTCGTCATGTCTTCTGTAGCCTGGTTGGTAGGATATCTTCTAGCCTTATTTGCAGTCCCAATCGTTCTTTCAGCAGTAGGGTTCATGGAATTTAGAACCGGCGACTTTGATGTTAATCCGACTTTGAGTATCGGTGCAACCATTTTCACTGCAGTCACAACCCTCGGTCTTGCTATGCTATTCGGCCGCAGCCGTGCCCGTGATTTCATAGAGCTTGAAATCGAAGAAGGAGTGCGAAAAACTTCAGCCAAAACAGAACCAAAACGCTGGCTTCACTGGCTTGCGTTCCTATTTGGAATGGTCGCAGTTACCGACACCTGGCTCGAAATTAATGTTAATGAAGATGGTCTTGTTTCCAATTTCTTCATCGAAGGACTGCTTGGGATTTTTGGTCCGTTTGCACTTTGGATAGGCGGAGCACTTCTTCTCGGTAGAATTGGTGCCAAGGGTCCACAGATAATGCAACTAATATTCGGTCGAACATCTCTATTAAAGGATGTAAAACGTGGTCTCAAAGGTTCAGGATCAACAGAATCTGTAAACCGACTTGCTGTTATTATGCTACTTACTCTTTCAATTGTCACACTCGCGGCTGTTCAAGGCTATACGGGAACATTGGTTGATGAGAAGACCACCGATGCAACCGTTGGTTCTGATTTAAAAATCACTCTCGAGCAGAATTATAACGAATCAGAATTATTATCTTTAATCTCACTCTTTGCTGATGCTGATGTTACAGCCTCAGCAACAACCGTGCCGAGTCTTTTCTTAGAAGATTCAACTGGAGGAGATAAATTGCAAACATGGGTCGTGCTTGATGGGAATGAAGATATTCTTCGATGGAGTGAACAATCTATTCCAGGGACATCAATCGACGCAACAATGACTGCTTATCGCAACGGTGGTTTTACCGCTGGAGAAGATGCTGCTTATTCACTGGATATTGCAGGCTCTGGGCGAGGAGATGAAAATCGTCTTGAAGATGTGTTGTTGAAACCGACAGACGCAAAATCCGAAGAACTCTCCTTCACCTGGGAAAAATTGAGTTTTAATTTCTCATCTGGCGGCGCCAATGAAACTGACCCGATGGCTTTGTTTTTAGCATATTCTTCGCTTATGGAAGGTGATTGGTCTGGATTAAATCTATCCAACCAAGATCTGAGTGGGCGTGACTTTGGTCCTGTTGATTTGAGCGGTACTGACCTCTCTAATACCAATCTAGCAGGTGCAAATCTTTCTCAAGCCTTGTTCTATGATACAAACTTAGACGGCGCTGACCTTTCTGGTGCGGACCTTACTGACGCTGTGATTGTCAATTTCATGAGTGGGTCAATGCAAGGTGCCAATTTCATTGGAGCGGATTTGACAGGTGCCTTCGGAATCGCAGATCTTTCAAGTGCAAATCTCGGTAATGCTACATGTCCAGACGGAACTTCGGCCGAAGAGACTAGCTGTTCATCAGGACTTTCTCAAATCCCACCAGCACTTGCAGCCCCACTGTTCTTGGCAGATACGAATGTAAAAATTGTCATCACACCTTACCAATCCAGTATGTATTACATGGGTGTTCATGAATATATCCCTGGTGTCAGTTCAGTTGCTATGGGTTCGTCATTGATTATCGGTGAATCCTCTTGGGAATCCTTTGTCGGTGCTGATGCAGTAACAAACCATACATCCACGACTTGGATTGTTGATGTTCAAGGATTAAGTGGTGATTCTCTAGAAGCCCTTGCATCAACTATGTCTGCAGACTTTAGAGTCTCCAGTGTTTTGGACTGGTCAAGTTCACACAAGAGTGTTGAGCGAGACGGAGGGCTTATCTTTGGAACGCCAGGTCTGCTTTCATTACAATTCGTTGTGGCTAGTATTGCTGCAGTCGCCTCAAGCTTCGTGTTTTTATCATTGGTATTGAGTCAACGCCAGAAAGAATTGGCAGTCCTCCAAGCGATTGGGGCATCTCCAAACCAAATCATTCGGTTGGTGTTGTTCGAGATTCTTTCCATCGTCATGGTTTCAATGGCACTTGGTATTGGTCTTGGAATAGGAGTGGCACTTTCATTCAACGGTTTCTTTGACATATTTGGATTCATATTCCAAATTTTCGGGGGGTCATCAACATCTATTGAACGAACATTGGTCTATCCGTGGTATCAATTGTTACTTGTGTCATTATCTGTATTTGCTGCAGTTGTTGTAGCATTGTTGGTGACAACTCGTAAATCCTTGAAATCTGATTTAGCCAGTGTACTGAAGGGGGAGTGAAGATGAAAGAAAGTATATTGCAAGCATCCGGACTTTATCACGTCTATGAATCAAAGGCTGAAGACGGCAATGTAGTTGCATTACGTGGACTACATCTTGACATGAAAGAAGGTGAAGCAATAGCAGTTGTTGGTCCATCAGGTTCAGGTAAATCCACTTTGATGAAGTGTCTTGGAGGTCTTATGAAAGCCAGCGCAGGTTCGGTATCATTAGCCGGAAAAAACATGACTAGGCTGACAGGAAAGGAATTGGTGACACTACGTCAAAAGACAGTATCATTCATCTTCCAAGAAGGTAATTTATTGCCTAATCTGAATGCTAGAGATAATGTTGCACAACCATTACGTCACCAAGGAGTATCCTCTCGTAAGGCTTTGAAATTAGCAGATTCTATGTTGGACCGTCTTGGCATCCTTCCTAGGGCTTATGCACTACCAAAGATGCTCAGCGGTGGTGAGCAACAACGGGTTGCTATTGCACGTGCTCTGATTACTAACCCACGGCTTATTTTTGCAGATGAGCCAACAGGAGCGCTTGATCCAATAACCAGCAGGGAAGTTCTTGGTATGTTCAAAGAACTACATCAAAACGAAGGGGTTTCATTCTTTATTGTGACTCATTCTAAGGAAGTAGCATCATTTGCAAATCGTTCTTTAGAATTACGAGATGGTCGCTTTGTCGCTGAACACGGTGATGATGTAGATGTTGAAGATTTGAGTAAGGATAGAGAATTAATTATTGATGAAACTGGTACAGTTACACTACCTCCGGATTTACTGGTGAAACTTGGTGGAGCTGGCCGTTATACTGTTGGAAATGTCAGTAGTGGATCTCTTACATTACAAGGCGAAGCGATTGAATCGATGGGCAAGATGGAACTTGCTAGTGCATGCCCAGCATGCAAGCATGATTACGCTGATAGTGCGGACCAATTATGCCCGTCTTGTGGTTCAAGCCGACCGATGGT
>DAJY01000017.1:0-2765 GCA_002499015.1 Euryarchaeota archaeon UBA242 | reverse complement strand
ATTTTACTAGGTTATGCTATGCCTATGAAGTACTTGTTTGACGACCCTGCACCAGTATCACTATTTGGCGCAGTGCATGGGTTTTTGTTTGTAATATATGTTGCAGCATTATTCTTTGGTGTTGGAAAACATTGGACCAGCCGAGCCTTGATACACGGATTTGCAGCAGCAGTATTGCCAGCAGGCCCATTTATCTTCAATAATAGGTTAGACTCTGGAGAGTATGAGTTGCAATGATTATACTTTAACGCCTTCAGGCCAAAGCACAAGAATCAAAGTTTTCCCCCGAGTTTTTGGGGTGTGAGTTGTATTTCTATCCATCCAAACTAGTGATCCAGTAGGATAGGTTCCACTCTCATCCCACACTTCTCCTTCGAGCACTAGGTATGCTTCTCCCCCAGGATGTGTATGGGGCATGAAAGCATCGACCTCAACTTCAGAATCTGCTTCATACAGTACAAGTGAACAAGCATCTTCTCTGTGAAGCCTTCCAAGACGAACTCCTGTTCCGAAATCTTTCCACTTGACATTTTCATTGAGCCACTCTCTGTCGATGTTAAATCCGAGCCAATTTGCCATGTCGTGGGTGAAGACCATGTATTGCCGAAGACGGTCAATCAATTGAGCGCTTCTATTGGTTCCAATCGCAGATATTAGAGGCAATCATTCTTTTATGGGGTATATTTACCCGCAATCATGGAGAAGCGTCGCCGTGATCTTTCTGTAACTCTTTATCGAATTCTCTTATATCTGTCTCGTATGCGTGAAAGAGAAAACAGTACGCGTAGACTGATGCGAATCGAACGAGCGGTCAGTGTTGATCGTAAGGAATTGCGTTTGCACCTTGAAAGAATGACTGAATCTGGCCATGTCTCAATGAATTATATTGAAACACGAGGTCGTGGAGGACACCCAGTGATTGTCTATGACATTACTGAGAATGGCAAGACTCTTCGCTCTGATATTGGCCGATGGATCGATTTAGGTGTGAGGATGGGTTACTATCCGGAAGAATTCTTCTATCTTCCTTCTGACGATTAATTGCGGGTATTTTATACCGGTATAACCAACCACGTCTGGTTAAGTATGTCTGCACTATCCCAAGAACATGTCTGGAAAGAAATCGGTGGATAAGGTCTCAAAAGGTCTTACTTCACTTATTGATGAGTTTTCGTCCGCAGTTAAAGAAATGGTAAACGCTGGTGAAGCTACAATTGTAGAACTTGCAGTTGGCTCAAGTCGAGTCATAAAGGCTGCAATTAATGCAACCGGTGAAGTAACAAAGATCACAGTGGAAACTGCGAGCAATGTGATTGGTACTGTTTCAGAAGGTGTGGTACGAACAGTTAGTTCGAACTCTAGAAATAAAAAAAATGAAGAGGAATGAATATGATACAAAATATGATGATGAATATGATAGTAATTGGAATAAGTTCGGTTGCGGTTGGAGTTGCAGTAAGTACCTTCAAGCACTACTACGAAAAGTATGCTGAGATAGATGATATGAAAAACATCGGAATTCAAGAGGTTGTTCTTGTGACCGAAACAACAGAGGTGGGAGAATGATTCCTCTTATTGTTGGAGCATTTGGAGTTGGTATGTTAACTCTAGAAGTGATGTCAGTCGCAGCAACTGCAGGTTCTGGATACGCACTTGGGCGTAAATATGGGCGCAAAATTTGTAAAGTTCTCGATCAAGGAGAATCTATACTTATCTCATCGGTTGATAAGTTTAGAAACTAAACTTTGATGAGTTATTGGAGTATGGCATAACGTGATTCAACCACTTCAGTTACCAGAGGTCCCTCCAGATGGCCCTTGGGCGGCCTATGTTTTGGTAGTGATTTGGCTTCCATTATTGTTTAGAGCATTGTTCTTAGCCATTCCATTTAGGGCTGTGATTGGAAAATTTGCTCCACATTCAGGATGGGCTCTTAAGAAATTGAAAGAGTTACCTGTTAGAGGTTTTGGTTTATTGGCAATCAATGAAATATTTGCCTTTATGATTCCGCCAATACTTGTCTTAATAATTCGATTATCAAACAATCCAATCGGCTGGCAGAGTTGGTCTGAAGTCTCAAATGTAGGCGGAATTGTATTATTTGCAAGTTTATTGTTATGGGTATTTTTTGATGCTTTGAGAATAATACGTGTTCGTCGTATGATGAAGGCTGTTGAAAAACATGATATTGCTAAATTACGTAAAGTGGCAGATGCCGGTCTTGGTGCTAGAAGTTGGTTGAGGAAATTCTCAAGAAAGGATACAGATGAAATTGATAATGGGCAACAGACAACTGCTCAAACAGGTGGAAAAATTGCAAAGAAATCTCTCAAGGTTTGGGGAGCACGTGCATTGATGGCGCGAAAACTAACACCTGCTGGTTTAGTCAGCAGTATTGCGTTAGGCGCTGCAATTGAAGTAGCAAGAGTTGGGGCAGGAAAACTCTCAAATAAAGTTGATAATAAATTACAAGATGAATTTAACAAAATCTCCAAAGTAAATACCAAGACTTTGATGGTTCTTTTACTACGTGATCTACTGATGGGATTAGTTCCATTATTGATTCTTGCATATGTTCCGGTAATCTTGCCTTGAGCATTACAAAGTTAGATTTCAGCCGCCATGTTGAAGAATTGCCGGCGTTGACCTATGGATAAGGGGATACGATGTCACTACTCATTCTGATGCGCCACGGTCAATCAATGTGGAACGCGGCCCAGTTATTCACTGGATGGGTCGATGTTCCACTAACCAATGTTGGAATC
>DAJY01000006.1:32356-33013 GCA_002499015.1 Euryarchaeota archaeon UBA242 | reverse complement strand
GGTCACCGAATACTATTGTGTGGAGTATTTGGTGCTAGGCTAAGCGAAGGTGTAGACTATAATGGCGGTATTTTGGATGCAGTTGCTTGTATCGGAATACCTAATCCACCTCCATCTGTATTAAATAATGCATTAAAGGAATATGTTGCTGAACGTTTTGGCAAAGATTTGGCCTGGCAATATACATCAACACAACCTGCGGTAAATGCCATTATGCAAGCGATGGGCCGGCCAATTCGGTCGATAGGAGACCGTGCTCTTATTCTACTCTTGGACAAACGTCATTCAGATAGAGTCTATGCTAAATGCTATCCGAGTGATTTGTTGATGAGTAACACATCTGGACCCGAAACCACAACAAGTTTTGCAAAGCGCTTTTTTGCGAAGGTTCATACCACAAAAGAGGAATGAGATTTCATACTGAGGAGGACGAAGGTTCATGGACATCGTAAACAACGGCAACAATATGGAACTGTGGCAGCACATGGACATCTCGCTGAATGAGCCACTTGATTTGGCACCTGAGAAGCCTATTTCCAATGGACTGGAAGTAACTCCAAACCTTCTCCATGACCAATTCCAGCAACAGGCAGAACACTTGGGTGAAGTTGCACAATTACATAGTCACGTAATGGCCACTGCTGGTATGTTACCAGA
>DAJY01000006.1:27952-32192 GCA_002499015.1 Euryarchaeota archaeon UBA242 | reverse complement strand
CATGGAAGATTGAATCCTGATGGATTAACTGTTCCACTTTTGGGTGCAGATATAAACCAAATTCATTTGCAGGTATTGAGAACTGAAACTCGTGCAACTGTGAAACTGACTATTACTGAAGAAAACAACTCTACCTTTGAGCGATTGATGCCACTACCTGAAGAAGCAACTGGTGATATTAATGCTCATTTTGTAAATGGTAAATTGCATCTTAGATGGTGAAAATAAAAGTTTCCATCATCTGGATGACTAGAAAGCCGATGGTTTCACAACTTAGTTCGGTTTATGTTGTTTATGGGTACTTCAAAGGCACTTGACGAGATACTGGATGAATTTACATCAAATGAATCGAAATCGCATAGGGATATTTGGACCGAGTTACCGGTGGATTCTAAATACAGTTCCCTTGATGATTCTGAATTGAACAAATTGATTGAAAAATTTGAGAGTGAATTAGATGATCGACGAAAGTGGTTCATCTCTGAATTGCTCGCAAATAGATATCCACCAGCTTCAAAGTATCTTTTTGCAAATACTCCACGCTTCACAAGCAAAGAATCTGAATGATGCGGATTTGATGAAAAGATAAATCAATCACTAGATTCTTCTCTCTATAAATCATTGGCCCTTTCTCGACCAGTTCGACCAATGATGAGTCGAGCAGAAGGAGTGTCGGTTCCCTCTCTTTTCTTCCACAATGTGTTTGTTGTTTTCTTTTTATATGGGTGTTTTTTCCGATGAACTCGACCCTTTTCAGCAGATTCCCGAGTATTATCTCGTTGATGACCATACATTGCGCTTGTTAATCTTAGACCGATTCGTCTTGAATTGGCTCCTCTTTGGGTAAAAGTTAGCACTGAAAATCCTTGAAATTCCCCGTATAATCTAAGTACTTCACCTTGCTTCAAGAAATCCCATGCCCCTGCCTGTGTTTGAAAAATAACATCAACAATATCATCTATTGTGATGAAAGGTGCTACACCTTGAACGATTGATGGGTCACTGCTCCCCATTGCATTATCAAATACTCCCTTAGGCCAGCGATTGTTTTCAAAGATAATTTGCCAGCTCTCACCTTTGCGCCTTTCCCTTTCTTGCTCTGAGATTTCAGGGTCATTGTGCCACTTGTAAGATTCCTCACTCAAATGGTAATTCTCTGGTAAATCGCAATCGACAAGGAGTGACTTAGAAGAAGGCACAGGATCTTTACAAACTATTTCGTGAAAAAGCATCCAATCAGATTGAACCACTCTATCCTTAGGGACATCTACAACAAGTAGGACCTTTCCTTTTTTCTGAGATGCAAAATTGTATGCTTCCTTAAAGTTCTGTTTTGTATCCTCATGTGCATATAGCCAGATGCCTGCTTCCATTTCGGGCAATCCAAGTTTCAATGCACACTGTTCATACATCCAAGTGTGAGCATTAGACCAGCACCAAAGATTCTCATCTTCACATTCTCTACAGCCATTTGACATACTGTGGGGTTTCAATTCAGACCGTTTGGGCTGATAGATTTCTTGTGCGAGCAATTTGACTAGCATGGCTTCTGATTGGACAGTAACACATCGAAGGTATCCGGGTTGTGGTGGAGGGTAATTTTTAAACATTAATTCGAAGCGAAATATCCCCCCATATAAAGAATGCAGGTTAGTTACTCAAAATAATAAAGCACACTTTAATCGTAAATACCTATATTATCCGTAATCATTGGAAATTGTATCAATGAAATTATATAATTTCACTTTATTATTAAAAAAACTGGGTTTACTGTACGACTTATCAAGATTAATTTAGGCACGAATCTACAAGAGACTTCAACCGTAATCTAAGAAAAGTCTTTATTTTGTTTGAACATTAATTTTGGTTGCCAACTTCTGAATCTAACTTCTCTTGAATCTCAACTAATTTTTCATTTGAAATATAAACAATAGAATCTCCACCCTTAAGAAAGGCTTTGAAAGTCGAAATTATCTTTCCAGGGAACTCATCAGACACTGAAAGAATCTCTGAACTATGCCAATTTATCACTAAACGATGTTGATCCATTGTACAACAAATGTGCATCTCAATGTTTTCACATAATTCCTCTAATGCTGCGGAATGCTCAGGATGGCCATCATTTCCAATATATCTGAATCCAGGTCTTCATCCCCCACATACTCCGAATCAACTGAAATATCAAATCCTAAATCCAATAAATAATCAGTTGCTTTAACTCCAATACAGTCTTCTGGCGTGAACATGACCTTATAGGATTATTACGACATATAAACCTGAATAGCACATCTTGTGGTCCACGATTTACTAACACTCGAACCCATTACCAACAAAATTATTGGTTTAGGGAACTGCCGTTGTGGCTCTATTAGACGAACAAATAACGTAATCCAAATTCTCTAGCTAAACTTTCCTCCATAGCAAAGAACTCGGGGCTGTGTGGCTCAAGGATATCAGGATGTTTAATTCTCATATACACATGCACGAATTCATGTAATACGGCAAGAAAGAAAAATCGCTCTTTCCATGAACGGAAAACACGCCATTTGGGATGGAGAGGAACAAATATTTCCTTAGAAAAAGCAACGAAAGATTTCTCATCTTCTCTCCAAGCACAAGCCACTGCCTTTGGACATTCAGACCATTCCCGAATCCATTTTTTTGAACGGACTAATACTGTAATGGGTTCGAGGTCAAAGCGCTGCGACAATGTAGATAAAAAGTGTTCAATTTCAAAATCAGTGGAGATCGTTGGCCATTTCTCACAACCAATATCAAAAACGGGTTTAAATGATAATTTCCGCACATCACCACCCCTCTGGAGTCCATTTGCGAGATGATTTTAGTGCACTCATGCAATTGATTGCTGCTTCTCTTGATGGAGATGCCTTGTCGTCCTCAAATGGCGCATCCCAATAGCGCCAAAAAATGTACTTAGACCAAGATTTGTACAAGTTCTCACTATGCTTACTATTGCGGAAAGGACCTGGAAAAATAAGTATGCCCGCTAGGTGACGTTTATTCTTCATACATTCTTCGATTATATCTCCTGGAACCCCCAATACCGAAGCGAGAATGGTGATACATTGATTTATTTTCGGGTCTATTTTAGCGGCGTCCGCAATTAAAACACCCCCCCTTGAGCCAAATGCACGATAATAGCAATCCTGCATAATCCCTGGAATTTCTTCACTTATTGCGATGAAAATTGTGTAATATGTTATGATTTCTGCTGGCATAAGTTTTTTTGGCATACTGACCATAATCGTAGGGCGACCTTCTGGCCTTTTTTCCCTAAATCCTTTTGGTCTACGACGATGGTAAATACCAGGTTCGCTGTAAATTCCGATACCAAGAAGAGTTTTTTGTAGTTCATCTGCTGCCCGAAGAAATTCTGTTTCACCTGACTCTTCGTTCATTTTAATATTGAAGTACCATCCATCTCTGACCCCAGATAAGATTGAGTTGATTACATCCACAGCAGCTTCATTCATACCCCATCCTGTTTCTAAATCATAGTTTAGTTTAGCATCTTCTAATGTTTCATATTTATCTTCTATTTTCTGCATAATATAACTCCCTATTTATTGAAGATACCCACCAATACTTCACTTTCTAGAAGTAAGTTCGCCCATATAAACTTAACCATTGAATTGAGAAAAAGTTAGCCTCGCAGTAAGCCATTTACGCATATTTTATTTTTGGCCAGAAGTATTGCGCCGAACGAGGTTGTGATGCGATAAAGGGCTGATTTTGTTTGAACATTAATCCTGGTTGACAACTTCAGCATCCATCTTCTCTTGCATCTTAACTAACTTTTCATTTGAAATATAAACAATAGAGTCTCCATTTTCAAGAAAGGCTTTGAGGGTTGAAAGAATCTTTGCGGGAAAGTTATCGGACACAGAAAGAATCTCTGCACTACTCCAACTTATCTTCAAATGATATTGATCCATTGTACAACAAATATGCATCTCAGTATTTTCAAATAATTCTTCTAATGCTGCTGAATGTTCTGGATTAGCATCATCTCCTAGGAGTTCTAAATCTAGTTCTTCATCCCCAACATACTCTGAATCAACTGAAAAGTCAAATCCTAAATCCATTAAATAATCAGTTGCTTCAATTCCAATACAGTCTTCTGGTGAGAACATAATCTTACAAAATTATTACGCTATATAAACCTGAATATATTGCACGTGATTCTAAGATCATATCGATTCTATGCCATCACTTAATG
>DAJY01000006.1:13892-27715 GCA_002499015.1 Euryarchaeota archaeon UBA242 | reverse complement strand
TGATCAAGTTCTTGCCGTTATCGTTTGCAATTGTGAGATCTCAGCACTCATACGATTCAAGGCTTGTACTGCAGCCTCTTGGTGCACTCCACCCATCTCTTCACGGCTGTATCTTGCCATCTCGAAGGTATTGTCCATAGCAACGAGTGCATCATTGGAAATACCAGGCATAGCTTGACGAATAGCAACTTCGAATTCACGAACTGTTTCGAAGTCACGGCGCAAGAAGTCTCGCTGTTGTAGCAAGGAACACAAATCTTGGTAGCAGTTGAAAATTGCTTCTCTAATCGAATCGCCCGCTGCTAATAATTCAGCAGTATATGCGAAGATTTCAGCAGCATCTGCCATCAGTTCAGCAGACTTTTTCCTCTTGTACAATACAACGCCTGCTGCACCTAAGGCTGCGATTAGCAGCATTAACACATATGCCCACATAGATACTTCTTGCACATCATCTGCATATGAATAATCAGGTGCGAATCCATCTTGGCGTATTGCTGCAAATGTTGCAAGGCTTTCATCACTCAAACGTGGATCGTTGATGATGATGTCCATAGAGACTTCACCCCAGCGACTTGCATCACCGTATGGTGGATCTGAATTGAATACAATCTCTACACGGCCATTTTCGTCTGTAATCTTCTGTAACGGGTTACTCAATTGAGTATTATTTCCATCATAGAGGTAAATAGTTACACTAATTCCAGGTATTCCTGCACCAGTATCTTGGGCAGTGATTATTACAGTGCCAGAAATATCTTCATTCTTATCCTCTACAACTTTATCAATTGTGATACTGAAGTCTGCATTGACCTTAACAAATAATATCTGTGAGATACTTTCTCCATTCAAGTATAATGAATCGTTTCTTGGCGCATCTATTGAAATCCATTGGGAACCGGATTCCATCCATGATGGTGCAGGTCCACTAACTGAGAAGTTACCGTTTAACCAAGTGATTAAAAGACCACCAATACAACTTGCACCTTCGCGATTATTAACACAGTCTGTTCCATTCCCTATGTGAAGGACAAGATTTTCAAAGACTTCTCCTTGACCGCCAATTTCTGCAATCGAACCGGTTAGAATAATTGGCGCAAATGTTCCATCAGAGCGTATAACTATCTTAGATGATGTTTCGTCGATATTAATTACCATATCAGACCAAACAATTGCAATAGCATTGGTCGATGCCTCAAGATGTGCATTGGTTCCTGCGAAACTTACTGTGAAGGTGTGTTCACCTCTTGATAATTCCATTGTTGCTGGAATTACTACACTCCAAACACCGGAATTATCTGTAGTTGCGGTTGCAACTTCTACATCATCGAGAATAATGCTTAACATCATTCCTTCAAGACCATCTCTATTTACCGTATCAATGTCAAACAATCTTCCAGATAGTGCCCATGTATCTCCACGGGTAGCATCTCTTCCATCATCAAATATCAGAGTTACACCTGAACGATGTGCTAGGAAGAAGGTTGTATTGCCTGTGTTGGAGCGATAGAAGCCTTGAGCAGGAGAAATCGCATCCATAGTATGATTACCGAATGAGAAGATATCAGGTATTGTCCAATCATATGAGAATTCTCCTTGAGCATCTGTGGTTACTATTGCTATCAGAACACCCTCAACATTCAGTTCCACTTGATGTCCAAATATCGGATTCAATTGATTATCAACCACTGAACCTGTTATGGAAATATTTTGTGAGACTGCGACTGGGCTCGGCATTTCAACTGTGACTAGAACCTTACTGAATACATTCCAAGTTCCACTTTCTTGACTTGGCAAAAAGAACGTCGTTCCTGTAAATCTCGTTTCAAGTGATAATGGACCTAAATTCGCATTTGCTGGAACTGCGTGCACTGCTGTGAACATTCCATCAACATCGGTAGTAACATTTGTCAACCACTTTCCGTCAAGCCAAATCTCTATTACCATATTGGGAAGAGGTTCATCAACAAGATCTAGTAATCTTCCTTGGATAGTCATACTGTCTTCTCGGTCAACATCGCCTGTAGGAGTAATCAGTAGAATCTTAGTTGGAACACTGACATTGAATGCTACAATATCACTGCTTGGATGGTAGTAATCTGGATTAGCAGGGTCACCTACTCCAATTGGGTCAACCCAATCTCTACCACCGATAAAGCGTACTTCAATTTGATGGGCTCCTGCACTTGTACCTTCAGGCAAGACCCAACTCAAGGAGAATGCTCCACTCATTGCATCGGTTTCGACACTTGATACCGGTATGCCATCCACCAAAAGATGGACGATGGCTAAGGATTCAATTCCATTGACATAGAGTGGTAATCCAAGGTCATCTAGTAGCGTACCATTTACTGTGAATGAGTCACCAGCTGTAAGCGAACTAGGGCTTTGCGTTATCGTTAAATTAGTTTCAGCCAATACTACAAATTGTGTTGTTGCATTGCTGCCTAATAATCCAGTCGTTCCAGGGATTCCACCAAATGTAACTCTGAGGTCTGCAGGACCAACCGATAGATTGCTTGGAACATTCAAGATTCCAAGTGCTGTTCCATTATTTGCAGTAGTGAATACTGCACTGATACTAGTGCCAATTATCTCGACTGTTATCGCTTGTTGAGGAACGCTCTCACCAGTATTGTCTCTTAACAGGATTTGTAACGAAACATTATCGCCACGGTTTGTTCTATCGTTTAGAGAAGGTTGCCCTAGACCATCGATTGATGGTTTGATGAAGACTAATGTTGTATATCCACGGCTATCGAAAGTGGTATTGTCATTAGAACCTAAGTAGAAATTAACATTAGGAACATACGATGCTTCCACAACATGGTTTCCTGCCATGAATGTTTGGCTCAAGGTGATTGTTGCATTCCAGAATCCACCGGTCATCACAGATCCATTTGCGACTGTAAATTCTGTTGGATTACCATCTAATTTGAATAAGATATTAGACATCAAATTTGTGCCATCTCTTTGTTCTAAGCCACTTCCGTTATCAGAAACGACTCTACCAGATACATCAAATGATTGTCCTGCTACTGGATTAGCCGAGATTGCATCAACGACCAATATGGTAACAGCCCTAATTGTGATGGTAGACAAATTAACGTTAGTGGATAATAGATCACTTGAACCATTGAATACGATGTTAACCGAAATCAAACCGAGTGGATGGCTTGTAGGTATTACATGAGTAAAGTTAGCAAATCCTTCGCCGTCGGTAATAGTCGGTGCTAACCATGTCTCATGGAATTCTATTGCCACATCATATCCAGCAAGAGGTTGCCACATATTAGAGGATTCAACTAACTTAGAAGTAATGTTAACGCTATCACCACGGTTGATGATAATTGGGTTAAGTGGTTGTAAATTCTCAAATCGTGAAACACCCATTACTAGGATTCCATGCTGTGATGATGCTGTAAGATAGAATGGAGAAGAACCTTCAACCACGCTGATTACCAACGTTTTCATCCCTCTAACCGTTCCATTATTCAATGTATCAGTAGGAATTGAAATGTTGAATGTTCCATTTGATGAAGTGATATACCCTTCTATCAGTGTTTCATTTGGATTCTCTAACCAGAATATTGTCAAAGCAACACCACTAATCAATGGCCTGCTGCCATTATCTGCATCGAGTACTTGTCCTAATACATTGAAATTAATTCCAGCTGTAACGGTGTTTGGAATGCTATCTATTCTGAAATCGCTGTTTACTTGAACTGTAATATTGACTATGCTATCATTACCGTAGCGCCTTGAATTACCTTGGCTTAGTCCATCTGTTAAGTCATCATAGACTACCATTCGCAGGTCATAGTATCCTGGACTAATGCCTACGGGAGACCATGACAAACTGACATTACCAAAGCCATCAGATATCACACTTCCAATAGAAATATTGGTATTTCCATAATCAAAGATAAACTCAACCGTCGCATCACTAACATTAGACATGTCGGCAACATCAAAAATTGAAGCGTTAAGAAAAACCGAGTTATTCATCTCTACAATTACCTTAGACCGTTCTGATTGGATAACGAATTCCGATTCAATACCTACTAAAACAGATGGTAGATTTGGTGGCTGAGGTGGGTCCGATGGAGGATTTAGATCAAGCAATTGGTAGAACGCTCCTCCGACTTGTGCAACTGCGTCAAAGTCCATTGCTAAACTAAAATCATACGCGTTGCTTGGGTGGTTAATTGGCATTGTAACTGAAATATTGAAAGTTCCTGTGGAATTATTGAGCATCCCCTGTGAGATATCTAGTACATTACCATCTGGTAATTGCATTAGAATTGTCAGAATTGAATCATTGCCAGTAATTGGGGTTAAGTGGACTGGGTCAAAGATATCACCGTAAATGTAAGTAGTAGTTCCCAAATGGTTCCAATCTTGTCCGACACTAATATTCCATCCAACTTCTGCCTGTGTCCTCAGTGTACCGACTCCAATAGAAGGTTGGAAATATTGTGAACCGTTAAAGGATATATCCAGGAAATAATCGTATGCAATCTTGCTAGCGTTCAAATTCCAACTTAGTGTAATTACAGTAGAATCAGGATCAGTAGTAGTATTTACCCAGTTGCCATCAAAGTAGAAATCATAATTTCCAATCGTTTCAAATCCTTGAATTACTCCCCTATGGTCCTCTATTTGAACGCGCACATTTGTTGCCGTACCACGCATCTGCGGCATTGCGGCAATAGAGAAGTCAAGTATTCCTTGTAACCAATATGGAACATTTACTGAAACATTTGCATCATCGGTTGCTAATAAAATATCTGGGAAGAAACGTAATTTAATCTCTATTTCACCCGCGGCTACAGGAGTATCTCCAGCAACAAGTAAGTGGGAAATTGTGAAGGAACCATTAACTGTAAAGTTGAAAACTTCAAGCCATTCCATGCCTGAACCATTTTGACGTATAGAGAGAGATAAATTTCCAAGCAGAGCAACTGGAGTCGCTCCAATACTCATCGCAGAACCGTTTATGAAAATATCATCGCCCAGTACAAATACACTATTATTCGCTAACGGACCTTCTAAGGTTGCAGTTAGATTAGGTGCATCACGAATATCTAAAGTGATTACATGAGTAGATGGACGCAAATGGAATTGAGGTGGAGTGAATGTTGTTACAGAATTATCTGTCCAGCCAGAGTAGCCAAGTGTTGCAGAAATATTGGTCTTGAACTCTAAGGGGTCCAAATCGACGACAATGCTCCAAACACCACCCGGACCTACGTCTCCGCTGAGATTTGTGATTCCACTAACGGAAGAAGTAAATTCTAACCAAACGGTTTGATTTTCAATTACACCATCCCAAGTAGTTGGTGGATTTTCGAATAAAAGTAATCCTTGGATAATCGTTGTCGCTCCCGCACCAGCAACAGGTGAATCTATCGCCTGAGGGCTAGTATGATTGATCATAGAATCGTCTGTGACATTTACATACATATCTAAGACTATGCCGTTGTGAGAAACATATCCACTTTGGAAATGCTCTACTACAAGTCGGTGTATGCCTGGACGAATCGCTTCTGTTGGAATTCCATTCATGCTAAAATTACCATCTGACGAGCTGACAGAAGATGAAAATATCCGGCCAGGGTCTCCACCAGCACCAGGAATTTGATCTGCTTCATCAAGAGGAACTAGATAACCAATTAGTTGGATTTCAGAAATGGGAGTGCTATTTCCTACAAATCTAAGTTGCCCTGAAACGCTGAGATTGGTTTGCCCATCTCTATCCCAAGTCAATGGGCTCGCTGATTGATTAACGATTTCAATCTCTTCCGCAGCTGGACAGGCATCAAATGCAACCCATCCCATATCCAGATTACCATTTGCTGAATTTTGTTGAAGTTTTACTTCACCCCATGTCGAACGGTGTTCTGAATAGACCTCATAGCCACTTCCAGTCCAAGTACCACCGGCATAGCCGGTTACATATCTCGCAGGCAATCCCGCTAAACGAGCCATAGTAACAAAGGCTGTAGAGAATTCAGAACAGGTTCCTTCTAATGCAAATCCAACCAGAATATTTGTCAAATCCTCTTCGCTTGGAGCGCCTGAACCATTGTAATTCCTTTTGAATTCGGTGGTTAAGTTACCATTGATTAAGAAATCTGAAATTGCAGATGCCTTGGAATAAGCATCTGTTGCTCCTGCATCATTGATTATAGCATTTGTAATATTGAAAACACCGGAATTCGTATGATTTAGGTCTTTGAAACTCGAGTCTAATGCTAATTCATAGGCAAACCCTGGACTGGCAATAGAGGAAGCTGAGTTGTTATCCCAATCGAAGTAATACTCTGAATTGTTGACCCATAATTCGCTGATTGGCCCTGGATTAACTGTAACCAAATAGGTGTCGTTTGACACATCTAAGGAAGCAATAGCATCAGCCCAGAATGAAAGTTCAGTCCATGAATCTGGCATCGGTACTGCTCCATTCATTATTGGATTATTCATTTGAACTGTCCACAGAATAGTATCATTTGCGAAGGTTAAATCACCGAGATCTGTCTTGTTAGTAGTGGGTAAATTGATAACTGCACTTGGATGAACCGTTCCTAGATGCGCATATGTCGTACCGGTATAGAAATCGTTAGTGGTTTGTCTCCATCGGTGCATCATGAAAACATCTACAGCACCTGTTGTGTTATTCGCCCAAAATACTACTTCGTTTGAAATTGTATCATCTGTTGGGTCCCATGGATTGAATGGTGCCCCTACACAATTTACAAACCAAAACTGTATCGGACATTCATCTCCATCTAACATTCCTCCACCATCTGTATCTGGGTTGGTCCAATCTGTTCCAGTTTGGTTTTCTATTGCATCAGGAATTCCATCACCATCAAAGTCATCAGGCAGTAAATCGTCACTCGGGTCATTTTCTGGATTTGTACCATCAAAGTATTCCGAAGTATCATCAACGCCACCACCATCGGTGTCAGCAGTAGAAATATCTGTAATCCAAACGTCTTGTGAGCCGTTTGAAATTCCTATCCAAGACAAATCACAACCAGTGGTCACTTCAAAATAATTGTTTAGACCGTCGAGGTCGTCATCTAGTAGATTGGAACAAGGTTGTGTTGGATCTGTTCCATCTCTGCGAACCTCATCATAATCATTGACTCCGTCACCATCAGTATCGGATAATGAAGGATTTGAAAACCATCCAAATGTTGCAAGTAACTCTTGCCAATCAGCCAGTCCATCACCATCTGAATCAGTATAGTCATCATCACAATAATTACCAGTCGTTAATATTGTTCCTGCTTGTGTTGCGCTATAATGACAGAAAGAACCGTTACGGTTCTCTACGGTTGCCACACCTAAACCAGGTCCTATCGATACTCCTTGGATTACATTGTTGACAACGGCCGCATAGGCGAACGAACTAGTCGTTCCCGAGGCATTATACCATCCAACACCCCCTGAAGGATTGAATCCTGAGCCATCACTAACAGTTAGTTGACTTGTTCCACTATTCCATGAAACAAGTGGTGTTGAATAGTTTATAATTGAATCACAAGGGTCTGTTCCGTGAGAAACATTTCGTTCATCCCCATCATTTATTCCACCGAAATCAGTATCTGCAACATCCCAAGTAGTACAAGAAAGGTTTTCTTCCCAATTTTGAATTCCATCACCATCTGCATCGCCTGAGTCTTCACGACGAGTCGGGTCAGTTTCTCCAGCATCCATTATACCGTTGCCGTTCAAATCTTCCGCACCATCATCAAATGCATCGCCATCGGTATTGTTATTTCGAGGGTCGCTCGCTTGAGGTGGATTCCCATAAGCACCATTGACTTCTACTCCATCATCGATTCCATCGTTATCAGTATCTGCAGAAGTAGGGTCTGTCAATAGTGTCAATGCTTCGTAAGAATCGTTTAGCCCATCTCCATCCGTATCTGCTTTTTGTGGGTTGGTAGACATTATTCCATCAACCTCTGCAGTAATAGTTGCACAGGCACCAGGCCCAATTCCTTGAGCAGGGTTACAAGGGGAAATCGTTTCAGTTACTATACCATTTGGACCGTTGCGGAAACAAGGTGATGTACCGCACATAGTAGTCCAAGAAGGATTGACATATTCCATTAAATTGGTTAGTCCATCGCCATCAGGGTCTCCGTTTGCCCCATCCATGTTAGATGCTTGGGTGGCATTCAAACCGTTTGCTGCTTCCCAACCATCTGGCATTCCATCTCCATCAGTATCCCATCCAGCAACGTCTTCATCAGCGACTCCGTCGCCATCGTCATCATTGCTTGAACAGTCTAAGTCACCATCATTATCCGGATCTGCTGAATCAACGAATCCATCTTTATCATCATCAAATCCATTCGCACAAATATTTCCAACAGGATCTTCATCGCACAAAATTACAGAGCCAGTTCCATCAGTTCCGCTGCCTCCACAAGCAACTCTTGTGTATTGCATTGCGTTTTCTTCATCCCAGTTGTTTACTGGAACAGTACCATTCCACCAAACTCCTTTATCGAGAAGATTTGCAGTAGTAGTTGAATCCCAGCCGCTAGGAATTAGGTAGTTGTATTCCATCAAATTAGTCATACTATCGCCATCGGGGTCGCCTGTGGCTCCATCTATTCCTTGACTTGATAATGGATTCAGTCCATATTGCCATTCCCAACCATCAGGAAGACCGTCATTATCTGAATCTGGGTCATTAGGTTGAGTATTCATCAAATATTCAAGACCATATGTCAAACCATCACCATCTTGGTCCGATGCTGCTAGAGCACTGTAAGAATAAAAATCAATTGTTGCGAATGTAGACAGCAACATTAGCATCACTAATGAGAGTGATTTGATAGCATCGCGATGCTTCAAAATCTGCAATCCTGGGCGCGCCAAAGCGGGGGGGGAATACTTGCGCATAGTTTTCACTAACCTCGGGTTGTTGTTTTGCCTCATAAGGGGAATGGTGCGCTGTTCATACAATGCTCATTTTTAGATGGAATTACCAGGTAGTAAAACGATAGACTGAGGTCTGATTAACCCAATTGATAAAAAGTAGTCAATATTTCATTGGCAAATGTTGCTTTAGAGGTCTTCCAACTCGTCGAGCAATTCTAAATCATCATCTTCTCCAACTTCAATTTGTATTTCTTCTTCTAAGGCATTCTCTATAGTTACAACTTCAAAGTCTTCATCGAATTCATATTCTTTTGCCTCGCCAGATAACTTTGCCTTGTTATAGAAACTGTATAGTCCTAGAATAATTATCACCATAATGATGGCTATTGTTGAAGGCTCTGGATCAATTATTTCATTAAACATACAAGAGATACCGCTGCATTCAGTCAGAAATACAACCTCTTTGATTTGTGTATAATCTCCATCATATGGTGAATTCTCATCCATCGGAGTCATCGTCAGTGTAAATGATACTTTGCCACTATTCTTCAGTTGAGAAGGAGATGTAATCTCCACTGAGAAATCACGAGTTGAATATGCGGGTAGGGTTAGGATGATGAATGGACCTCCAAGTTGATCGGATGAGGCTCTTATTACTCCCTCCCACCCAGTGGGCTCATCCAGAGTGATAACCACATCGAGAGGAACATTGTTTTGGTTGTCTATTTTAAATTCAATATTCCTTGTTTCATCTGGTGAAAAGCGTGTTTCCTTACCTTTTTGTGTCACTTCTAAACGACCTGCACGAACATCTTTCTGGACTTCAATAACCACCGGCAAATCGAAGTATCTGGCGCTTTCAGCATCTACTCCTTCTTCGACAATACGGGTGTAAATAGTATGGTTACCAGCTTCTACTTCAGACAGTAAACCGATATCTAATTTTAAATCTACATACCTATTAGTCCAGGTTGTAACTACCACTATATCGCTGATTGTATCATTGGAAATAGAATAATCCCAATTAGCATAATTAGGATTAGTATCTGTGTTTCTCGACAGAGCATCTGGTTTAATGATTCTCCATGTTGTTTCAGATCCTCCGTTATCACTTGAGTCAGTAATACGTAAGTTAAACCACATGCTTCCACCAGGCGCCACCGGCCCTACATGAGCCAAAGTACCGCTATCACTATCCGCAATGACTTCGACAAGAACGCCAAATGTACGGTGCACTGTAAATCCGATTTCAGTTTCCAAGTCAGCCTCACCCGAACTACTAATCTTCATTTTAACCAATCCAATATCTTGAGACTCTCTATCACTTGGAGGATAGACTTCCATCCTTATTATCATTGTTTTATGAGAACCAATATCAGGTGTTACTGAAGAAATACCTTCATCAGCCAATTCCTCTTCGGTTGAATTATCAAATAACCGAAATTGCCAGGCATCGGGGAAATCAACAACTCTGATGCGGAAATTATCAACATCAAATCCAGAATTAAATACATCTATGAAGAACATCCCTGTTTCACTCTCATCAACATAGTGTGATATAGAGTCATTATATGCCTCTGGCCTAGTCGAATCTGCAATTTGCCTTTGATGCTCTACATCTTCGAAAATTGAGATTCTCGGAGCCGAGAACACACCGACCTCTGAGATATTCAGATACAGTGTTTTAATTGCAACTTCAACTGTTATTCCTTCGACTTGCGCGTATGCTCTCGCCTCTATATTCAATTTATCAGGGGCATTTTCTAAATCATCTTCTGGGACATCTATTTGGAGAATAGGAATGATTGATGCACCTCCACCACTCAATGTATAACCACCAGGTTGGTCCCATACTGGTTCAGACCAAGTAGAGGGTAACCCTGGAAATGCCAACTCCATTTGGACTTCAATAATAGAGGCTGTTGAACCAGTATGCTCAAGTAAAAATTCAACATATGAAGTTTGACCTGGAGCGATAAGAAGTGAATCGGCTTGATCAATTGATAAACCGAGAGTTACATCATGTTCCAACATTGTAATTCCTCCGTGTTCAAAGATTACACTGTGACCTTGCACATCGCTTATCTCTAAGTATAGTGGATAATCTCCTGCAGCCATTCCCGCATCATAAGTCCATGTGAAATTGCCCACAAGCCCATTATTATCTAATCTCAAATCATTTTCGGTAAAGGTCTTATCAAATACAGAAGTTGCCCCATTTGGAGTACTCATTACCAAGCTTATACTCTGAATGTCATCCCTTCCAAATGCATCTCTTACATCAACTGAAAAATGCATTTCCCTGTACTCTGGACGGTGATTTGGAGACCATTCTATTTTTTCTTCCTCGCTCCATCCACATCCATAATCTTCGTGGCAACTGTGAACTTTAACCGCAGAACCAGAAAGTGCATTGGCATCAATTTCAAGTTTTGAATATCCTTGGGTATTTTCAATATCACCAAAGGCAATCAGTACGTCACACTCTCCACCTTGCCCTATTCCACCGCTACCTTCACAAGTTGCTTGAGCATCGACACGTAGTTTCAATTGTTTCCCATTAGGAACTGTGAAACCAGAAGTGGGAATCGTAAAGAAAACTTCATTGCTTGTCCATGAACAGGATTCAAAAATTGAACTTTGGCATGGATCATCAAGTTCAAGTGTCTCAGTAAATTCGCTAACACCTCCTTCCAACGAGAATGTTATATCTGCTGTTGAACCCGAACTACCTTCGAATTGCAAATATATTGACAATTCAACAAGATTATCATTTCCTTGTCCAAAAACCTGTAAATCACTAATCATTTCACTGCTACGGAATTCAATACCACCTAACGCACTCTCTTCTTGATGCGCACCATCAGGTTGCAAAGTGTTAATTGAACCATCTCCACCAATTTCCGATATTGGCTCGTCCAAATAGAGGTCATAAGATTCAATCGAGCCACCTACATTAGAAACTTCAGATTTAGGTTCTAATACCATTACTGCATCATTTGCATCGGCATTGGAGAACATTGCAAGAGGTGCAAGAGCACCTATCATTACGCCAACAAGGATCAATGGGATAAGCATGCTATTTACGCTTCTCTTGCTTGCCAGCATCTTGTTCATACCCTCGGCCTGCTCAACCGATGGTTAAACCGTTTTGCATCATTTGCTCTCTAATCGCCCCCCTCTACGAGGGGATTGATTTATTCAACAATAATTATTTGCTCAGATTATAACAACATTTTTTGTGAAATTATTAACAGAATAATGCTCACAATCGCTTTTAGAAAAAGAGTATCATTGAAAGACTCTAGGCGACCCGACCAGTTTACGCAGGGGTGGCTGAGGCGGTCAAAGGCGCCGGGCTTAAGATCCGGTCCTTATGGGTTCGTGGGTTCGAATCCCACCCCCTGCATCTATTTTAACCGATTATCAAAGAAGGGGTTTTTATTCATTTAGCGACCACCCGCCATCGACGGTGACAACTTGCCCTGAAAGGTGAGGGCTGTTGATGAGAAACAATATTGCCTTTGCAATATCCTCGGGTTGACCTCCCCTACCGAGCGGAACTTTTTCAATAATTGAAGCATAATGAGGCACCTCCCAATCCGCAGCCAATACTGCACCAGGTGCTACACAATTTACTCGTATTTCGGGTGCTAACTCTCCTGCAAAATTCATCATTAATTGACGCAATCCAGCCTTGCTTGAAGTATAGTGAGATAGACCCACCCAAGAACGCCCTAATGAAGTGTCAACTATTCCAATTACACTACCTTTGACTGACTTTATTTGTGGTATTAATGCCTGAGTTAAAAGGAATGGAACTTCAATGTGAATCCGATTCATTAATCGCAAATCATTCAAAGAAATATCCGCTACATCCTTTGGTTTATAGAATGAAGCATTATGAATTAGTGCACAAACTCCATTGGCTTCAATAACTTTTTTTGAAGTTATTATCTCCTCTATAAAGCGCTCTAATTGTTCATCATCTTGGAAGTCTGCTTCGATGATTTTCGCACATGATTTAGACCCCGTTTTTTGCTCGAAAATATCAACTAATTGTCGTGCTTCTTGCAAACTATTATTGACATGAATAATGACGTGCCAGCCCATCTCTAAAAAGGCGGTAGAAATCGCCGCTCCGATTCTCTTTCCACCACCGGTAATGATAGCGACTGGCTTGGCCATATCAATCGTAAAATGCACTCCTCTTTTCAAGTCTTGTTTGATATAATTCCCCTTTGAGAGAATAGATTAGACCAACTAATCCTCCACACACCTTTTTGATAGGCGAATCGTGGCAGTGGGTGAGGGGGGAGATTAATGACGGGCAAACCACTTCCTATGGCGCAAACAATTGCTCCTGCTTTGCGGGAAAAACCAAAACGTGAAAGATTGCCTGAGTGGTTTAGAACTTCATTACCGAATGGCAAACAGCAAGCCATTTTCAATGAAACTAAAGCAGCGGTTGCAGATAATAAATTACATACTGTTTGCCAAGAAGCGCGTTGCCCTAATATCCATGATTGTTGGGCTAGCGGTGATGCCACATTCATGATAGCAGGACAAGAATGTACTCGTGGCTGCCGCTTCTGCGCAGTTGGAACTATCAAAACTCCACCACCTCTTGATGTGGATGAACCAACAAATCTTGCTGAAGCAGTTACTTCAATGAATCTAAAACATGTCGTTATCACCGTTGTCAATAGAGATGACCTCCCCGATTCTGGTGCTGAACATTACAAGAAATGTATCGATGCAGTTCATCTTGCTCAGCCACATATTACTTTGGAATTACTTTGTTCCGACCTCGCAGGAGACATGGATGCATTGGCACAATTACTTCTTCAATCGCCACTCTCAGTATTCGCTCATAATGTAGAGTGTGTGCCTCGACTTGACAAAACTGTGAGAGA
>DAJY01000006.1:5402-13625 GCA_002499015.1 Euryarchaeota archaeon UBA242 | reverse complement strand
CACCTCACAGTTGACCGATTCCCACAACCTGAAAGGTATGATGTTTGGGCAAAACAAGCAATCGGTATGGGATTCAGTGGAATTGCCAGTGGACCATTGGTTCGCTCATCTTTCAAAGCAGGGCTACTACTAAGAAAATCACAAGACCCAAATAACTCAGAATCCATGCCCGGCGCCTATGTTTATGTCAGGGATTTACAGGACAAGCAAACGGCATCACTTAAGGCCGATATTGATTGAGGTGAAACGATGACGAATAGAAAGACGCTGATTACGAGCCCTTACACGCTCGGCGCACCGCCATCACGGCCCGGAGAAACTACCGATTTCGGCGGTAAATGGAAGGAACAACCAGAAGATTTGTGGCGCCCAGACCCTGCAAAATGTAGTGCTCAAGATACAGTCCCTCATGCCTCTGGATTAATCAGAGTTCTAAATGACAAAGGTGAAGCAAAGGGAGAATGGAATCCTAAGTTGAAATCTGAAACTTTAATCGAGGGCCTTGAATACATGATGCGTTTGAGGATTTTTGACGATAGAATGATCAAAATGCAGCGTACTGGTAAACTTTCATTTTATATGCGTTCATTAGGTGAAGAGGCGGTTGCTATTGCACAGACTATGGCACTGCAGGAACAAGATTGGATTTTCCCATCATATCGACAACCTGGAGCTCAATTCGTCAGAGGAAGAAGTATGGTCAGCATGATATGCCATTGTATTGGTAACACTGAAGACAATGTCAAGGGAAGGCAAATGCCAGTGCACTACACCTGGAAAGAAGGAAGATTCATCTCTATATCTAGCCCTGTTGGAACTCAATTTTCACAAGCGGTTGGAGTTGCAATGGCTAGTGCTTACAAAGGAGATGATGAAGTTTGTATTTCCTGGTTAGGTGATGGAACATCTGCTCAAGGCGACTATCATTACGCTCTCAATTTTGCTTCAACTTTCAAACCCCCTGTTATTCTAAATGTTGTAAATAACCAATGGGCTATCTCAACACATAGAAATTTATCAACTGGTGGAAGAACTTTCGCAGAACGTGGGTTGGCCTATGACATTCCAAGTTTCAGAGTTGATGGAAATGATTTCCTCGCACTATACAGCGTTACTAAGTGGGCTCGTGACCGTGCAGGTGCAGGATTAGGACCGACTCATATCGAAGTTTACA
Source organism: Euryarchaeota archaeon UBA242 (assembly GCA_002499015.1). GTDB lineage: Archaea > Thermoplasmatota > Poseidoniia > Poseidoniales > Poseidoniaceae > MGIIa-L1. The sequence continues at coordinate 12,451 of DAJY01000006.1, read as the reverse complement.
CCTACCGCACTGGACCTCACTCATCTTCCGATGACCCAAGTGTCTATCGTCCAGCGGATGAGTTTGCCTCTTGGCCTGGTGGCGACCCGATTGAAAGATTGAAAGAACATCTCATCAACAAGGGAGATTGGGATGACGAGAAGAATACAGCATTAGAACAGAAAATTGATGCTGAGGTAATGTCTGCATACAAAGAAGCATGTAAATTTGGAGATTTGGCAAGTGGTCCATATCCTCCAGCAAGTACAATTTTTACCGAAGTATACGAAACTGTACCTTGGCATATCCAAGAACAGCGCGAGGAGTTAGGGAAGTGAGATCATGACAAAAATGAATATGATTGCATCCCTAAACTCAGCACTGCGCTGCCAATTGGAAAAAGACCCAAATATCGTTATCTTTGGACAAGACATCGGTTATTTCGGTGGTGTTTTCAGAGTCACTGATGGATTGCAGAAGGACTTTGGAGCTCACAGAGTATTTGATGCACCCCTTGCAGAAGGTGGTATTGCCGCAATTGCAATGGGGATGAGCCTGAATGGATTGCGCCCAGTAGCAGAAATACAGTTTGCAGATTATATATTCCCTGCATATGACCAAATAGTCAATGAAATTGCAAAGATTAGACACCGCTCAGGTGGAGAATTCTCAGCACCATTGACAATCCGTACACCAGCCGGTGGTGGAATCAAAGGTGGTCATCATCACTCACAATCTCCAGAGTCTCAATTCACTCATACACCTGGATTGAAAGTTGTTTATTGTTCAAACCCATACAATGCTAAAGGATTGTTGACCAGTGCTATTGAATCAAATGACCCTGTAATTTTCTTTGAACCAAAACGCTGCTACAGAGGACCATTCTATGGTGACCCTCATGATGTTCCGACCTGGAACGACCATCCTGATGGTGAAGTACCGGATGAATATTATTCAATTCCACTCGAACAAGCAAGAATTGTCAGAGAAGGCGAGGCTTGTACAGTAATAGCATGGGGTACAATGGTTCATGTTAGCGAACAAGCCATCAAGAACTCAGGAGTTGATTGTGAACTAATCGATTTACAGACATTGTTACCTTGGGATAGAGACACTGTTGTTAATTCAATCAAGAAAACTGGAAGATGTGTAATCGTTCATGAAGCACCAAAGACTTCAGGATTCGGTGCTGAGATGAGTGCATCCATCCAAGAGAGATGTTTCTACCACTTAGAATCACCAATTAGACGAGTTACTGGATGGGATACACCCTTCCCGCATACTACCGAATGGGACTATATGCCTAGTCCAGAGAGAATCGCAGAAGCAATAAAGAAAACACAGGAGGAATAAATATGGGAATTTTTGCATTTAAAATGCCAGACATAGGAGAAGGAGTAGTTGAAGGAGAAGTTGTTGAATGGATGGTCGCTGTTGGCGACAAAATCAAAGAAGATGATCCAATTTTATCAGTAATGACCGATAAAGCAACAGTAGAAATTCCATCTCCAGTAGATGGAACTGTCAAAAGAGTAGTAGGTGAAGCAGGTGACATTCTCCCAGTAGGAGTCGTTTGTATTGAATTTGAAGTAGAAGGCGATGGAAACACATCTTCTGATAGTACGCCTGTTCCTGCAAAGGAAAAGGCTGAAGAAAATCCAAAGGCGCCTGCTGAAACAAAGGCTAAGCCTACACCAGTTGAGGTTTCAGCGCCAGTTTCTGCAGCACCTGCAGTAACTAGGGCTGCTGGCACAAAAGCACTTGCAAGTCCAGCAGTTCGTCAACGTTCACGTGAAGCAAATATCAATCTCGAGTATGTTGCTGGTTCAGGACCTGCTGGAAGGATTTCTCATGCTGATTTAGATGCACATATTGCAGGTGGTTCAAGTGCCACCCGTTCAGCACCTATCGGTTCTAGCGCTAAGGTTGAACTCAATGGAACTGAACAACACAAGGTCATAGGTTTGCGTCGCAAGATAGCAGATAGCATGATGGCTTCATACAGCACTATTGCACATTTCTCATACTTTGAGGAAGTTGATATCACCGCATTGGAACAACTTCGTCAACATCTAAACGCTACTCGTCCAGAGGGTGCTCCAAAACTAACATACTTGCCATTCATCATGCTCGCATGTGTCAAGGCTTTAGATAAAAGTCCAGAATGTAATGCTCTATACGATGATGATGTAGGCGTTGTTACACGACACCAAGCCGTCAATTTAGGAATTGCAACTCAAACTGATAGAGGACTATATGTCCCTGTTGTCAAGCATACAGAAGCAATGGATATTTGGCAAGCAGCATCAGAGATGATGAGAGTAACCAGCGCAACTAGAGAAGGTAAGGCCGGTGTAGAAGACCTAACTGGCTCTACTTTCACTATCACAAGTCTAGGAAGACTTGGTGGATTAGGAGCAACTCCAATCATCAACAAACCAGAAGTTGGAATTCTAGGAGTTCACAATGCCAAGGAACGTGCTGTAGTTAGAAATGGAAATATTGTAATTCGTCGTATGATGAATCTATCTTCATCATGGGATCATCGTGTAGTCGATGGCCATGATGGTGCAACAATGGTTCAAACATTGAAAACTTATTTAGAGAATCCAGCAACTATCTTCATGTGAGGTGTAATTATGCAGACTAAAAAATGTCAAGTGTTAGTAATAGGCGCAGGCCCTGGTGGCTATGTTGCTGCAATTCGTGCAAGTCAACTAGGACTAAAAACGATAATCGTTGAAGCGGATAGAGCTGGAGGCACTTGCCTAATCAGAGGATGTATTCCTAGTAAGGCTTTGATTCATGCAGCTCATACTTTCCATAATTTGGCTAAACACTCTAGTGGTGATGGTCACATGGGGATTTCAATCCCAGGACCTGCTGAATTGAATATGCCCGCCCTTATCGGCTGGAAAGAAGGAATAGTAGACCGTTTAAATAAGGGCGTAGAACATCTTCTTAAGACATCTGGAGCAGAATTAGTAAGCGGATGGGCTGAATTTCAAGATGCAAAAACTGTTAAAGTTGGAGAGGGTAAGGATGCAATAATCATTCAAGCAGACAATGTCATTCTTGCTAATGGTAGTGTTCCTATTGAACTTCCATTTATGAAATATGGAAACAATGTAATCTCCAGCAGAGAAGCACTACAACTGCAAGAGAAACCTGACCACGTTGTTGTTATTGGTGGCGGATATATAGGATTAGAATTGGGAATTACTTACAAGATGCTTGGCTCTGAAGTGACTGTCATTGAAGCAATGGATAGTGTACTGCCAATTTTTGATAAAGAATTACGCGGACCATTGGAGAGACACTTGAAGAAAAGCAAGATTAAGGTTCATCTTGGAGTTTTTGCTAAAGGTGTTGAAGACCAAAAAGATGGTAAAACTAAGGTTAACTTCATTGATAAAAACGAGAAGGATGAATCCAAAATGCAATCTGTCATTGCTGATAAGGTTCTTGTTACCGTTGGTAGAAAACCAAATTCAGAATGCCTAGAACCGACTGGTGTTGCTCTTGATGAAAGAGGATTTGTCAAGGTAAACCAACGCTGTGAGACCAATATGCGTGGAGTCTATGCAATTGGAGATGTAACAAACCTAGGAGAGATGTTAGCACATGTTGCATCCTTCCAAGGCGAGATGGTTGCTGAGATAATCGCTGGTAAGAAAAGAGTATACGACCCTGTTGCAGTTCCTGCAATCGTATTCACAGAACCTGAAATCGTTAGTGTTGGACTTTCACCAGATGAAGCAAAGGCGGCTGGACATCCAATTATAATTGGAAAGTTCCCTCTTGCTGCAAATGGTAGATCTCTTACTCAAGAAGCAGAAAAAACTGGCGGATTTATCAGAGTTGTTGCACGTGAAGATGACCATAGGGTTCTCGGAATACAGGGAGTTGGAACTCATATCTCCGAATTGGTTGGAGAATGGACTTTAGCATTGGAAATGGGCGCATTGCTCGAAGATATTGCTGGGACAATCCACGCACACCCAACTATGACCGAAATGACTCATGAAGCTGTTCTTGCAACACTCGGTCACGCGATTCATTCAGCATAACATTGAATTGTAATTGTCTGCTTGTAAAAGGAGCCTATGAACGAGGCGAATTTAGAAGAATTTGAGAACAGACAGAACTCAACTCGGGCACCTCGCTCATAGGACTTAGGAGGCCCGAGCAATGAGAAGTATTGCCCACCCAATATAATGTCTGCAAATTATCAAATTATGGTATTTATTCTGATTTTACGGACATTGTGGACCAATCCGAATTTAACATTAAACCACAACATTTGATATAGATGAGGTTATGCAAAAGATATGGCTAAGTCATCCACAGTCCTAACTATCGCAATAATAATGCTACTATTGGCGTTCGCCCCTTCAATTGAAGGAAAACCAACTGGTAAGGCAGATGCAAGTGGTGGCTGCACATGCCACTCTACGAGTAGTACTGTGACTCCACAACATAACTTCCCTACAGACTATACACCTAACCAAGTATACAATATTCAAATCAGTATGCAAGGTGGTGTAGTTGGTTCAGAAGGAGGGTTTGCACTAAATGTAGATCAAGGTGCATATTCCAATGGTGGAGCTGATGTCACGTTTTTAACCACAACTGCAACCCATTCAAATCCGAGCCAGCGCAGTTGGAACTTTGATTGGACTGCACCAGCGGCAGGAAGCGGTGCAGTTTCTGTTGCATTAGCCACTTTAGCCGCAAATAGTAACGGAGCCAACACGGGAGACTCTAAAGGAGCGACTACACATACTATCAATGAATTAGTTTCAAACCAACCTCCTAGTGCATCAAACGTCCAAGTTTTCTCATCTTCTACATTTAGTAAAACAAATGTGATTGAAGACACTTCTATCGGAATTAGTTATTCTTATTCAGACTCTGATAATGACCCTGAATCAGGTGGTTATACTGAAATTAGATGGTATAAGAACAACGTGATCCAACAAATGTATAATGATGACAGCTCACTACCAGCATCTGCGATTAATGCAGGAGAATCATGGCATGCTACAGTAGCACCTCATGATGGTACAACACTTGGCAGCGCTGTTCAATCCAACTCTATTACAGTCGATGCGGCAGTAATACCAAATACTGCACCAACTGTTTCAAATTATGAAATTACAGCAGCGACTACGGGTTCAAATATACCAGTAACTGAAGACTTGTGGCTAGGTTATGTCTACGACGATAGTGATGGTGACGCTGAATCTGGGACTACTGTTAGGTGGTTCAAGGATAGTGTAGAGCAAGTAGCTTGGAATGATGCTACAACATTGCCTTCATCAGCAACATTTATTGGTGATTCTTGGAATGCAAAAATAACTCCATCAGATGGAATTGACATTGGTATTGCATATGAAACTGCATCTATTACAATAATTGATATCGATAGTGATGGAGATGGCGTATTCAATGAGAATGATGCATTCCCTAATGATGCTACTGAAACTATAGATTCTGATGCCGATGGTGTTGGCGACAATGGCGATGCATTCCCTAATGATGCTACTGAGACTATGGATTCGGATTCAGATGGCGTGGGAGACAATGCTGATATATTCCCCAATGATGCTAATGAAACAATGGATTCGGATGAAGATACTGTAGGGGACAACGCTGATGCATTCCCATACGATGATACTGAAACAATGGATTCTGATAATGATACAGTAGGCGATAATGCTGACGTATTCCCTAATGATGCTAATGAAACAATGGATTCTGATAATGATACAGTAGGCGATAATGCTGACGCATTCCCTAATGATGCTAATGAAACAATGGATTCAGATGCTGATGGTACTGGAGACAATGCTGATACTTTCCCTAATGACCCTACTGAAACAATGGATTCGGATTCTGATAGCGTAGGTGACAATGCTGATGCATTCCCTAATGATGCTACTGAAACGATTGATAGCGATTCGGATGGTACTGGCGATAATAGCGATGTATTTCCTACTGATGCTACTGAAACATTGGATTCCGATGCTGATGGTGTTGGTAACAATGCAGATGCATTCCCTAATGATGCTAATGAAACAATGGATACTGACGGCGACGGTGTTGGGGATAATGCACAAGCTGCAGCAGAAGCAAAGGCTGCGAAACTTGCTGCAGAACAAAGTGAAATGTACATGATGATCGGTATAGCAGCAGTTGTAATTCTCCTTTCACTGGCTGCAGTAGCGGTTTTCATGAAGAAAAAGGGTAGTGATGAACTAGTATTATCACCTAAGCAATATGATAATCCGCAGCCAATTATTCAGACTCAACAGTACGAGCCACAACCAATTACTCAGACTCAACAGTATGATCCACAGCCTACAGTAATGGCTGCAGCAACTGAAGTTCAACGATGGACTGACGAAGCAGGCCACACTTGGAGAACCATGAGCGACAATACCACACAGTGGTGGAATGGAAGCGATTGGCAACAACGCTGATTGATTTAGCATAGTCATCTTGAAAACAATTCTTGATGTGCGAGATATGTGTCCAACCTATCTTCTTTGACTTGGTACTCCCGTTTCGTTGATGAAACCCCTGGAGATTCAGTCGTTGGAGGTCCTGCGCGCCAAGTAGAAGGAGCATGTTGGTCCAGAGTCCTACCAACACCATCGCCAAACCCAACACTACAATTGTGGAGTGAAGAAATAGCAAACTCATTATCGATTTCCAAAGGTGATTTGGAACTACTATCAGGTGGAGTACCATGTGATGGAATGGACCCCTATGCCCAGCGCTATGGTGGGCATCAATTCGGAAATTGGGCTCATCAATTAGGCGATGGACGAGCGATTACACTAGGTGAAGTAGAAAGTGATGTAGGAATTGTTGAATTACAACTCAAAGGGTCTGGGCGCACTCCTTATTCGCGTACTGCGGATGGAAAAGCCGTACTACGTTCATCGATTAGAGAATTCCTATGTAGCGAAGCAATGCATCATCTAGGGATTCCTACAACAAGGGTATTATCATTGGTCACAACTGGAGAAGAGGTAATGAGAGATGTCCTATATGATGGAAAC
>DAJY01000006.1:689-5262 GCA_002499015.1 Euryarchaeota archaeon UBA242 | reverse complement strand
AGAGACACTTAGAAAATTGGTTGAACATACGATAAGAAACCACTTCCCAGCCCATCAATACTCAAACGATCAACAATTACTAGCGTGGCTAGCAGAAATTGCAAAATCAACAGCAACTATGGTTTCACATTGGATGCGAGTTGGTTTTGTACATGGAGTTATGAATACAGATAATATGTCCATTCATGGATTAACTATTGACTATGGACCATATGGATGGATTGAAGACTACGATCCGAACTGGACTCCAAACACTACTGATTTGTCGCATAGACGTTATAGATTTGCCAATCAGCCTCGTATAGCTGGTTGGAATGTTGCCAGATTATTAGAGGCCATTGCTCCACTTCTTGATGAACCTGAACAACTGTCCCAAATTTTGGATGTATATTTTGAAGCCATTGGGGAACAACAAAATTCAATGTGGGCTGGGAAACTTGGACTTGATAGATTTGAGGATGAAGATACTGAATTAGTTCAGGAATTAAATTCCCTATTACAACTGGTTGAAACTGATATGACTATATTTTTCCGACTTCTATCAGATATTGAGGAACCTAATATTGAATTTCTAAAGTTTGCTTTTTATGAAGAGGATAAAATTCCAACACAGCAATGGAATGAATGGTTGTTGAAATGGTGGAATCGAGTTGATGCCAAACCTGATAGAACAAAAATGAAATTAGCAAATCCAAAATATGTATTTCGTAATTGGATGGCTCATTTAGCAATTGAGGATGCTGAAAAAGGTGATTTCTCCTTGTGTGAGGAATTATTAGAATTATTGAAAAACCCATATGCTGAACAAATGAAGATGCATAGTAAATGGTTTACTAAAAGACCTGAATGGGCTAAAAGTAAAGTTGGATGCTCGATGCTTTCATGTTCAAGTTGAGTTGAACTCTCACTGTAACTAATAAGTGAAATGATTATTTCAGTCGAGATTGCATAAATGCAAACCACTCTAATTTATCAATCAACAAGTCTATTATGACTTGTTTACGTAAACAGTTAAGTTAACAAAAAGTTGTTTCAGAGAGAAGTGAAAATTTCACTTGCCTGAGACAACTTTTGAAACGCCGACTGCGTTAGGACCTTTTGGTCCTTCGCCGACTTCGAAAGTAACTATGTCTCCGTCTGTAATTTCTCCAGTGACTTCTGAGACGTGAACGAAGAGGTCGTCACCCCCTTCTCTTTCTATAAATCCAAATCCTTTCGTAAAGTTAAACCATTTGACAGTACCTTGTGCCATATCGGGGGCTATGGCAAGGGGTATTTGAAGCATACGATGGAACACTCAAATAAAAAATAGTTATTTAGTGATTGAATGGCTTGGTTAGCAATTGATAATTCAAAGTAAAACGGCGTTTTTAGTTGATTAAGAGCGTATTATAATTATCAGAAAATAGATGTAAAAAATTAATAGATTTCCACATAAAATATTTACTAGACTAACTTGTAGGCTAAAAAATAAAGCCACATGCTCTATCCGAACTTGCTAAAGTTAATTTGAACCTCAATGAAAAATTATTCCACTCACGGTCACTTTGATTAATGCTAGTTCCCAGTAGCAGATGAGTGACATCCTGTCCAAAGCTAGATCATTCTAGAATTAGTATGAACAAGAATCCACATAAGATTAACCCCCCAGGAATAAGGCTCATTAGAATGATTATTATCGAAAAGCAATTAGAAAACTCCTTGAGTGTAATTAATAATCCATATGCCAATGAGATACTGGCATCAAGGCCAGTCATCAATTGAAGAGGCTATGTTGTTATGCAGTTTCCCATAGTGAGAACCTGACAACATAGAAACGATTAACTCAATAAGTGAAATTATTATTTCAATCGAAATTGCATAAATGCAAACCACTCTAATTTATCAATCAACAAGTCTATTATGACTTGTTTACGTAAACAGTTAAGTTAACAAAAAGTTGTTTCAGAGAGAAGTGAAAATTTCACTTGCCTGAGACAACTTTTGAAACGCCGACTGCGTTAGGACCTTTTGGTCCTTCGCCGACTTCGAAAGTAACTATGTCTCCGTCTGTAATTTCTCCAGTGACTTCGGAGACGTGAACGAAGAGGTCGTCACCCCCTTCTCTTTCTATAAATCCAAATCCTTTCGTAAAGTTAAACCATTTGACAGTACCTTGTGCCATGTCGGGGGCTGTGGCAAGGGGTATTTGAAAGAATATGGTGGAATTAGACCAATATGGCGTTTGAACCATTTTTAGCAGTATGCCAAATGGCGAGATTAATCACGAACCACAACTTAGACAGTCATCAGGAGTATCAAGTGAACAGGCAATCGCTTCTAAACTGCTAAGTCCCTCAGCCCGATCTGCTAGACCTGCAACTGTTTGGTCATCCTTTACCTTGGCTTCAACCGTAAACTGAATCGCATCAGCTGCAGCCTTAGTCCTAAGATAATACATTCCTGTTTTAAGGCCCTTTCTCCATCCATAGAAATGCATCGAAGTTATTTTAGCAGGATTGGCATCGACCATATGAATATTCAATGACTGGCTTTGATCAACATATGCGCCTCGGTCCGCCGACATATCAAGGACGTAACGTTGCTTTATTTCCCAGGTAGTTTTGTACATCTCCTTGATATCATCAGGAATTCCAGAAATTGATTGAACACTGCCTTTGTGTCTTAAGATTTCATCCTTCATTTCTAGAGACCACAAGTCTCTTGCAATCAAGTCACGAACTAAGTGCTTGTTCAAAACAATAAATTCCCCAGATAAAGTTCTGCGGACATAAAGATTGGAGGTAAATGCTTCAAAACACTCATTATTTGAAAGAATTTGGCTAGTTGATGCCGTTGGCATAGGCGCCACTAATAGTGAATTACGCATACCGTGTTTCACTATTTCTTGTTTCAGAGTATCCCAATCCCAACGACCGGAGTGCTCATTCATTCCCCATAGGTCAAACTGAAGTTTCCCTTCACTAGCAGGTGAACCCTTGAAAGTAGAGTAAGCCCCTTCTGCAATCGCCGCATCCTTTGAAGCTGTACATGCTGCAAAGTAAATTGTTTCAAAAATTTCCTTATTCAATACTCTTGCCTCTTTACTTTCAAAGCACATCCCAAGCAGTGCAAATGTATCTGCTAACCCTTGAACACCTAGACCAATCGGTCTATGCCTCATATTGGAATTTTGTGCTTCGATTACCGGATAAAAATTAACATCTATTACTCGATTTAGATTTCCAGTTGCATGATATGTCACATCATATAATAATTCATGATTAAATGATTTAGTTTCCATGTCAACATACTTTGGAAGTGCTATCGAAGCAAGGTTACACACTGCCACTTCATCTTGTGAAGTGTACTCCATAATCTCTGTACAAAGATTTGAGGACCTAATTGTCCCTAGATTCTTTTGATTCGATTTTTCATTTGCTGCATCTTTGTAACACATGTATGGAGTGCCGGTTTCAATTTGAGATTCTACAATTTTATCCCAAACCGTGCGCGCAGGAATTGTTTTGCGCGCTCTTCCTTCTGCCTCATATGATTCGTATAGCTTTTTGAATTCTGCACCGTAAGCATCTTGGAGACCTGGGCATTCATTTGGACAGAATAAAGACCAATCTGCATTTGCCTCTACTCTTTCCATAAATAGATCAGAAACCCACATTGCATAGAACAAATCTCTTGCTCGAACTTCTTCCTTACCGTGATTCTTCTTTAGGTCTAAGAACGCCAAGATATCCGGGTGCCAAGGCTCAAGATATATTGCAATTGAACCCTTCCGCTTACCGCCACCTTGGTCAACGTATCTAGCTGTGTCATTGAATACGCGAAGCATTGGAACGATTCCATTGCTTGTGCCATTTGTCCCTTTGATATATGCGCCTTGTGAGCGGATATGATGAATTGAAAGTCCAATTCCACCTGCGGATTTAGATATCAATGCACATTGTTTCAGAGTATCATAGATCCCTTCTAATGAATCATCTTGCATTGTAAGTAAGAAGCACGATGACATCTGGGGCTTTGGTGTTCCTGAATTGAATAGGGTTGGAGTTGCATGAGTGAAATATCCTTCTGACATCAGGTCATAAGTCTTCAATGCCTTCTCTATATTGCCATGGTGAATCCCCACTGAGACCCTCATCAACATATGCTGAGGCCTTTCTGCAACTTCGCCATTGAGTTTCAGTAAATATGAACGTTCTAAGGTTTTGAATCCAAAATAATCATAGTTATGGTCGCGTCCGTAATCGATGTGATTATCTAAAACCTCTGCATTTTCCATTATCACTGTATAAACTTCCTCGGAGATTAGAGGTGCATGCTTGCGTGATTCTGGGTCTATGTAATCTCTTAGATTGGTGATGACTTCAGAGAATTGTGTTTTTGTTGAACGGTGTAAGTCATCAACACAAATCCTAGCTGCTAAACGACTGTAGTCAGGGTGCTGAGAAGCAAGTGAAGCGGCAGTCTCCGCTGCTAGTTGATCAAGTTCTCTAGTAGTAACTCCATCGTATAATCCTTCTATTGTTAATTTTGCAACATGGGCAGGGTCTATCCAAACCGGATCTAAACCCTC
>DAJY01000006.1:0-417 GCA_002499015.1 Euryarchaeota archaeon UBA242 | reverse complement strand
GCCACCATTATTCCTCCTTAATTTCATTGTAATTGATGATTATTATTATTCAGACCCTCTGCTTCAAAAATCTTCATCCATTGAGAAGCGTTGTTGTATACTCCCGAGACTTGCTGAATCCATCACACCTGCTTTTTGGTATTCTGCGACTCTCTTCTCGAAGAAATTGGTCTTCCCTTGCATTGAGATCATTTCCATCCAAGGGAATGGATTCTCTGCATTGTATAACTTTGAAGCTCCAAGAGAAATTAATAAGCGGTCTGCGACAAAATGAATATATTGGGCCATAAGTTTTGAATTCATCCCAATTAAGGAAACTGGAAGTGCGCTTGTTACGAACTCGATTTCAATTTCTACTGCTTCCGCAATAATCCCATGAATGGATTTTTCACCAGCCCCACGTAATAATTTATTATG
>DAJY01000072.1:13662-16411 GCA_002499015.1 Euryarchaeota archaeon UBA242 | reverse complement strand
TCCAATTTAGGCTGAGAAATGAATCTACTAGCACCCAATGCGGTTTCGTTAACGAAATGGTTGATTTCTTCATCGCTAGTAGCCTTGTCAAGACTGCTCATGGGAAACATATGGTCCACTTTTACAGTGCCTGGGTCTACATCTGAACCTACGATGTCGAGTTGCATGTTATTTGGGTCAAGCGCTTTCAGTTCGTCCCATAATCTATCAAATTCTGCATCTGTAATCTGTGTCTGTGCTTGATTATAATACAGATCTGAATGGAAGGCTATCCGTTGCGATAGCCAAGCGATTCGCTCCGCTTCATCCTGTGGATTTGGACCGACCTCCGCCATAATACGAACAGGTTGGCGAGCCTTCTTGAACACTCGCTTCGAATGAGAAATTAAATTAATGCAGCAAGGGTTTCCAGAAGGAAACAGGCCCCTTAGTATCAATAAGTCACTCAAAGGATAGAGCGACAAAATCGCTTTTTGCCATTGGACATCTTGTCATAATGGCTTTGCCACTGGGGCAGTTAGCAATTATCCCTGGAACTTCTCATGGATTAATTAAAGAAAAACCTGCACTAGCCATCGCGGTTATGATGCAGTTTCTAGAAGATCTGAGCTATCCAATTACTCGCGATCCTATTCGGCGAACTAACAATCAATCGGAGTAATTTTCCCTGTTGCAACATCATAAATCGCACCGCCCACTGAAACGCCCTTATTGAGTAAGCGATAGTTTCGAACCAACTTCACATCTTCAATCAGGGAAGCCTTTTGATCAGCCACGGTCTTAAATTCAAGCTCTGATGTGTCAATGCCGTATTTAGAATCAATCTCACGGTGGATTTCAGCCTCATCCGCTTGTGCCATACGGCAGTTGGTGTGAGGCATGATCAAGATTCTTTTAACACCTAACAAATATGTTGCCAAAACCAGAGTACGTAAAACGTCATCGGTCACACGTGCTCCAGCATTACGCAAAATCTTGACATCCCCTGATCGCATTCCAACAACTGATAAGGGATTAATGCGTGAATCCATGCAGGTGACAATGGCTAGGCCCTTTTGGGCTGTACCGGTTAATCCTGAGTATTTGAATGTCTTGATGTATTCATCATTGGCTGCCAAAGCATCGGCAAAATCATCATAAGGAAACGTAGACATGATTTTCCCTTTCTAAAACTACGAGCCTACCATCGGTCATTCTTGCGAAATTACCCTGTAGTGTTACCAATTCACATGGATTTTCTAATGTCCAACGTTGGTAGATATGTTCAGCATTCATGAAGCCATAGGCATTATCGCGAGTGCGGCCAATTCCGCTTGTTATTGCTGCTGCATTGACATTTTCTTTATCTGCAACTTCCCTAATACCTGCATGTATTTCTTCACCAGGGTCTAGCCGAATGAAGATGTCATCACCGCTTCTTGTCCAATCCATGTACCGGCTAAAACAATGGGGGTTTTGATTGTAATGCTACCTATTATTCAGATTCACCGACATTAGATTCAAAATTAGTACTTGGAAATTGTTTTACAGAAATCACATTTTCAATCTGCAATCTAGCAATCGACAAATCATGGTGATCTCCTCCTAACGGCAATGGGCCAAAAATACCCCATCCCTTTCTCAATAACATTATTCTCCGTTTGGGTTGCTTTTTTGCCAGTTTTAACATCGACCATGGATACCTTTGTCCATCGGCAAATAAATGAGTTGTTGTTATTGCATAACGCTTAGGAACCAATAAAGAAATCAAATGAAAGGCGAGTAAAATATCCCATATTATGACATAGGTTGCTGAAGTGTTGGAGAGTTGCACTAACGCCCATGGTAGTGCCATCATCGCCGCCATTGAACCAAGATTGCCCCATTGCCTTATCACTTCTTGAGCCCCTTCACTCTTCCAAGCAAAATTTCCATTGCCTTGTTTTCCGAGAGTGGGTACGTCAGCGCGTTGTTTTGTCAACCAATAAGCATCCCATGCAATTATTATTGCAAGAATTGAAACCGCTACAAAGGCGATGTTATTCGCACTTGGTAAAGCGCTAGATGTCACCATAATATCACCTCAAAGAAGTCGTTCATCAAATACTTTCATCTCGGTGTCGCCGCCGCCTCGCCTAGAACGAACTACCAGCATTATTGCTAATATGATTAAACCTATGACAAGAAGTAAACCGGTGTTTGAAATCATAGAACCCTCTTTAGTGGAAACACCTTCTGAGGTATCCGGTATTCCATCATTGTCATCATCTTGGTCTTCGAATAACCATGTTGTTATCCCATCGGGGCAATTGACGGTGTCGGGCATTCCATCATCATCACTATCTAAATATGCACAGGCATCTAGTGGGAATTTATCTTTGATATCCGTAAATCCATCGTTATCGTCGTCCTTATCGTAGACATCTGGTCCACAAGAACGTGATATTGTATTGTCAAACCAATCAGTATCATCGCAGGTTGCTGTCCAATCTCCATCAGAGTCGAGTGCTGTCACTTCAAAGTCAACACTCGCTGATGACATTTTACCAAATGAATCAGTTACTTGTAATTCCAATACATAGAGTCCTTGTGGAATATCTGTCAAATTATATTGTAATTCACTTGGACCGGTGAGAACCTCATTTCCAGATGAGTCGGTGACTATCCAAAGTAGAGTCAATTGCTCGGCTGAATCATAATCATCCGAGACTTGTGCAATCGCCGTTAGATATGTTGTTTCCATGAACCTTTGACCTGAATATGGGGCGCT
>DAJY01000072.1:708-13468 GCA_002499015.1 Euryarchaeota archaeon UBA242 | reverse complement strand
ATTAGAGAGATTGAAGTCGCTTCATATGTTGTGGTTGATGAAATCCACTTCAGCAATAATCTTGCTTCAGTACCTTGCCCACTATAACTCGTCGGTTGACTATCTATGCCTGAAACTAATACTTGGTAGTCAGCATCGAGTGATTGATTATTCATTTTAGCATCAAGGATAAAGGTCTCAAAGATATAGACATCGGATTGTAATAATGAAACAGTTGTTGACTGGCTGTCAACATCGACTAAGGTGATTTCAGCTGAAGACGATTCTATCTCTCCTACAATGCTGCCTTCTTCAATAATACAACCAAAGCCTTCTGCCGAGATTGCTGTGCTCGCCCATAAATCAGTATTTCGCATTATTAGATTTGCAGGGTTTTCTCCTGCATCGGCATGCAGGTCTATTGCAACTGCATAATGTGCAATATATGCATCTTCAATAACTAGAGAGGAAGATGATTTTCCGTGATGTACTGTTAAACCTGTACCTGTTCCTTGGCCAGTCAAATTTAATCCCGAAATAATTCCAGCCGTATCATCAAAGTCTATTGCAGGAGCGCCGTTTATCTCAATATTTGATAATATGATTTCTCTATTAGTAGTTCCTGCGATCGCTGCAGTTCCAGAGGTTGTTGCACTAAACCCTTCAACTGAAAACTCTCCATCTATTGATTCAAGCCACAATACATTACCGTCTCCGTTGAATGAGTTAGCATCAATATTTTTGGCACTACCAGTAACTCCAGTAAGTTCCATGCCTGAAGAAATGTTTTCTCCAATTTTCAAACCATCTATCTGTAAATCAACTTGTCTTGCCCAAATGCCTGGCCCATTGCATGAATCTAATTCGACACCTGACAATGTTAGAACTGATTGAGACGGATATGCGAAAATACAACCTGAACCTCCGTCATGGAATTCAGAGTTCCGAATATTAACTGCTGCTGAACTACCTGAAGAAATCTGTATTAGGGGATCTGAACCACTAGAACGAGCGAATAATGCCGAACTCGCATCTACTGTACCGAGGCTAGGAATTGTAATTGCACTACTCGCCTCTACTACATGGGTCCCTGATAAATCAATAAGAGAACTGGTGTAATCGCCCAATACTAATCCACCCCAACGAGCGCCAAATCCTGTGCTAGAGAGTGTAGCGATTCCAGCATCTAGAATTCCGTTCACTATTATCGTTGAACCTTCTGTGGAACGAATGGCGACTCCGTCGTGAATTGTTAAAGTAGTAAATTGGCCAACTTCCAAATTACCATCCAAGAAATAAGGACTCCATTGAGCCTCTAATATCAACCATGAATTAACTACTCCTGTTGGTAGAGTCGATGCCATAAATGTATGAGTTAAACTGATGGATGAATCCCATGAAGTCATGTCGGTGAAAGAACCTATTTGCAAAGCGACGGTTTTCATTCCACCTGTTGTATCGCTAGAATCATCGACATGTCGAGCGATTGCTGAAGTTGAAACTTTACCATCATTATCGGTTTGAGACGTTGCCCCATCCACAGAAACTATTGCACCTACTACCGGCTCTCCTTTATCCAATACTGTGATATCAAGCTCGGATAATAATGTAAATTCGCCACCTGTTAGGACGGTTATACTTCCTTCTACATCTCCTCCAGTCATTTCGACTTGGCATCCTGGTTGCAGTGTTAGGCTACCTTTGATGACCAGACTAGAAATCTCGCGAAGTGTTTGGCATGACC
Source organism: Euryarchaeota archaeon UBA242 (assembly GCA_002499015.1). Taxonomy (GTDB): domain Archaea; phylum Thermoplasmatota; class Poseidoniia; order Poseidoniales; family Poseidoniaceae; genus MGIIa-L1. The sequence continues at coordinate 11,745 of DAJY01000072.1, read as the reverse complement.
AAAACAGATTGGCGTCTATGGTCAAAGAATTGTCAGCGTCTGCTGTAACCATTGCAGTTGTTCCTGCGTAAATATTGGGCACTGATATTGTTGCACCTTGGCCACTTAGAATGCCTGAGCCTTGAATATCTATTTCCGCTGTTTGTGGTAATTGTAAATCAACACCAACCAAAGAAAGACCAGCATTATTTGAGATTATCAAATCTCCAGTTAGAATATGAGCTGTTCCATCGACCTTTGGATTAAGGACTACAAATTGCCCACTAGGAATAGTCCAATCTCCTGAAGGAATGACTGGTATTTGCACTGATTGGCCAATCTGTCCACCGCTGAGGGAAACCCTTACCCCCGCACCATCGAGTGTAACTGAGACCATTGAACCTGAAGACAAGAGGGGTAAGTCGGCAGCACCATTGACATCGCTGATCAATTCAAAACCATGAACATTGATATTGGCTTCGACTGGATTACCTAATAAATCTGTAAAGGTTACTGATGTTTCGATAAACTTATCAGAAGATGATGTGGCAATTATTTGTGAAGTTGAAGAACCATAGAGGAAATACCCATCACCAAGTGCTTGAGATGAACCTGCTGAATTTTGAGGTTCGAAGTTACGAACTGTTGCATCAGCACCGTCTGACAAGGACAGTGGTGTGGCGTGGAATGCTGCTATCCATTGACTTAGATGAAGTGATGATTGACCAATTAGATTCGCCCCTGTGTTTTGAGCGCTGGTTTGAAGGTAATCTGCCTTTAATGTAGAGTCAGATAAATCGATACCAACCTCTTCACCATAATCTAGAACAATATTTGTTGCTACGATAGTGCTTTGCTCTGCATTGATAGAAGTGGCGAAGTTATTCACTTCAAAATTACCTAACTGAATATCTGAATACCAAATGTTGAGGGCTTCAGATTCACTATCAAAAGAACTGTATGTTTTTTCAATTATTACATCATCCCAATCATGGGTACCACCCAAGATATTGGCTGCGCGTGAAATACTTCCAAGGTGTTGAATCTCAAGGCCTTGGATTTCAGAATCTGGTCCTGAAATGATTAATGCGTTTTGTTGGGTTGTAATATTAGTTGACTGTATTGTTAAGAATCCTTGTCCTGATGCAGATATACCGCTATCTTGGCCAGATAAATCGGATGCTGAAAATTGGTGTTCACCAATTCCAGATAGACTGGCAATATGGTTACTATCCCAAACCTCAAGTTGGTTAAATTGGCAAATACCTGCACAATTTGAATCGATGGTCGCTCTATTTGCATTGGTTGAGGATTGGAATCTTACATCATTCAATTGATATTGTGACGCTCCATTAGCGCTGATTAGTCTCTGTCCCGCTACCGCTGCAGTATTGACTTGTAAGTCATCACTATCTGCTGCATCAATGAGTAATGCCACGTCGGTGCCTGTGATGTTTGACACTTCTACCGAAGCCCCAAATACTGAAGATATACCGACTGTTGTTTGACTAATGCTGATTCGATTAGCAACTAAATTACCATTGCTTGCACTAATACCCACTCCTGCTGAGGATATGGTAATGTCTTGGCCGAAGAAATTACCACTATTAGAAATTCCAATTGCAATATCATCAAAGATTGCCCCATCAATATCTATGTCTCCACTATTCCTAATAGTGTCAAAGTCGATGTGGTTTGCTGATAGATCAGTAACGGATGTGCTACCGATTGAATTGATAGCCAGGTATGAGTCATTGACTACGAGATTAGTTGCTTGTAGTGTTCCTTCAACGAGAACTCCAATTTCAGCATTTTCAATAACTACATTTTGTAAATTAGCATGACCATTTACTGCTACTTCAATTCCAACCCAAAGTCCAGCGCCATGCGATCCTTGAGTAAGAGATGGAATACTTGAATTGAAGAATACGCCGTTGGCGTTCAAAGTTCCTTCGACTGATATCCAATACTCTTTGGCGTCGATTGTCGTTCCAGGTTGAATGTCCAAGGTTGTACCATTGGCTACTGTAACATTTCCACTAAGAATTATTTCTCCACTCCAATCGGTGTCGGAATTGATGACACTATCTGCAGAAGATGGAGTGATGAAACTAGTCATTGGTGCAATAAGTAGCAATAAGACGAGGAGATGGGTGCGCATGCTTGCCATGCCTATGCCTCTTTGATTATCCATAAGAACCCAAAGGCTTCGCGTCAGAAAGATTGTATTGGATTGTAGGTTATTATTGTCTAGTCTTACGACCCTACAATGATTTACAATATCTGGTCAGAGATGTTCACTTTAGAGAAGTGCTGAACGGTGCGATCTCTTCAATGAGATCGTGGTGTCCAACATACATTCTACGGCAGCAGTAACGGTTTAGCCCGATTTGGTCGAGGGCGTCTGCCATTTCGATACCAGCTGCAATTTTCTCTTTGTACTCTTCCCACTTGTGGGCAATTAAGCCTCCACAACTGAAACAACGGATTGGAATTATCATAATTAATCACCTCATCTATACGACTTTTGCTTCTTTTTACGAGCACCACGGCCAAGTTGATGCTTAGCCTCCTTGCGGCGAGGATCGTTGACCAATAGGCTACGATCGAATCTCAAGTATTCATTACGTAGTTCTTCGTCAATCCCTTCTACTCCACCATTGTAGTGGACAAGTCCACGTGCAATAGCAGTACGAATAGCATCGCTTTGTCCCATAATACCGCCACCTACTGTGGTAATATTGATGTCGACCTTAGCAAGACGATTCATAGCGTCAGCAATAGTTAGTGGTTCCATAGCCTTGCGACGTGCAAGAGATGGGGAAAGGATTTCAATTGGTTCACTGTTAACGCGAACTCTTCCCTTGCCAGCGATAACGCTTGCACGAGCAACTGCTGTCTTGCGCTTTCCTGATGATTCAACTGATTTTTTCTTCTTGGCTGCCATCATTGTTCACCTCCATTCCATCGGTGGGTTGGTGCACCGAGATTAGCTGAAATCTCTCCAAGGAGAATAAAGCGTTCTGGTAGTGCTCTTCTAATCTTGCTATCATCGCCAGATTCGTGGCCTTCAGGAAGTTCAGACTGTAGATGAGATGGGCAACCGATTTCAACACGTAGATTACGTAGTGCACGGCGTCCACTGCTCTTCTTTTGGTAAGGGAGCATTCCACGGACAGTACGCTTCATAATCATGTCTGGCATACGTGGGAAGAATGGACCCTTACGTGGATGGTTCAACTTATACTTTGCTTGGTATGTGATTAATACCGAACGTGGTCGACCAGATATGATTGCTTTCTCGGAGTTGATAATGATAACTTTGTCATCACGATCATCCCGTGCAGCCTTCAAAAGAAGGTCAGCAACAGTAGATGCTAATCGTCCCATGATGAGACCATCTGCGTTGAATACGTAGGTGGTTTCAGGCAAGGATTACGACCCCCTTTCCAGTTGGATTTTCGTTCATCAGCTCGTTGTAGGTCAAAAATCGACCTCCAGCGGCTTCTATTTTCTCCCGAGCGCCATTACTTACACTGTATGCTGCGATAGTGTGGTTACTGACCAACTCACCTGAGCCAAGAAGCTTGCCTGGTATGAGGATTGTTGCACCCTCAGGGGCGTAGCGACTTACACGGCTAAGGTTAGGTTGGGCCCAGTTCTTGCGACTTCTTGATAGTCGCATGGCCACATCTCGCCAAACAGCAGATCCGGTCTCACGAGACTGTGCCTTCAATACGTCGATCATGTCGACTAACTGAATATTTGTCTTGTTTGTTGGATTGCTCATTTAACTCCCTCGATGCTTTGAAGCAGGCCGCCGTCTCGCCGACCCATTATCAAACCACCGACGCGGTAGGGCTGTACTGCGCGTCGCAGTGCAGCGTTTGGCGTAAGCACTCTGTTTCAAGTGAAGCGCGCCAAAAGCACCTTATCATTCGAATAGGATTTCGCCTTGGGCATCGAGTAATTCAATGGTTAATCCCGCTGCTCTGCCTTGAATGATGATCTCATCGTGAAGTGTGTCCGAAAATGCGTCAAGAGCGCCTAATTCAGTTCCGCCGGTAATGTCGGTTAATTTGTCGATGAGGTGATTGAGAACACATGATACTCCGTAGGCTTGGCCTGCTCGGAATGCGTGATCAACGCCACCTATTTCTGGGTCTTCAGCCTTCATGCGAAGCATGATGGTTTGAGAATAAGCGACAAGTACGCCATAAATGGCTTCGATGACTTGTGCTGCTTCGACATCGTCCAATAAGTTCTGAGAAGTTGTAAGACCAGCAATAACTGCACGTTCGTAAATTTTGAACGCCGCAATGGTGTCTGTAGTCTCAATTTGCATAGCCTCGCCGATAAGTGCCTTCCAATCGTCCATGGTACTACCACATGCACCCGCTCTTTGAATGTTAAGGCGATAATTTCGTAAATTATCAAATTCAGCGACTAATTTCAAACCTGATGAGATATGTCATACAAAGCAACGGCTAGGTGGGCGCAACGCATTGCGCCACACCTATGCCCCGTTGTTCAGATTCAAAGTGAAAATCCTGAATTTTCGTCACCATCATCAAGTCCTGCTTGACGTAGTGAACCATCAGCTGCTACGAATTCGCCGGCTTTGGTTTGAATATCGTACAGATTAACCAAATCCTTTCTTTCAAGCATTCCTTCCTCACCTAATGCAAGGGTTAGAGAACTGGAGATTGCATTTAGTGTAACCAATGCCTTATCGCGGTGTTCAACGCCGATATTGTGATCAGAATATCTTGCTTCTTCAAAGATTGTTAAGAATCCATCAAGTTGCTCGTTTGGCACCATACTGAAAGCAGCACGAACTGCTGTTTCAAATTCACGAGTTGTTTCGTAAACCTTCTTCATAAATCCATGCTTTCTAAAGTACTTAACCAAATTCTTATAGCAATCGAAAATCGCAGCGATATACTCGTTACTTGCTTCCAATTGCATCATTGTATCGGTCAATATACCCTTCAGAGCATGTACCTGGCGACGCTCTTGTACACGTTGCCAATACATGAATCCTGCAATAAGTGCAGCCATCAAAACGATTGCAAATGCCATCATAGATTCAGGAGTGAATAATGATGATTGTGCATTGACGTCGCTTATTTCTGCCCATACTATTTCGTGAGTAATGTTATCTTGGGATTCGGAGAAGTAAGTGGAACCCGGGTAATATGCAATAATACGCCATCTTCCTTCACAATCAACACCATTACAAGTCTTACCATCGAAAGCCCACTCGAAGCTTGCGTGGCCTTGTTCATTGGTCTTGGTCTTGTTAACTCCTTCCTTGACCCACTCATTATCTTCAGAGTAGAATTGGCGTACGAACCATACTTCTTCGTTTTCAACCGCCAAATCAAGACGGTCGCGCAATAGTGCTATTTCGCCTATGATAGCAGTTCCTTCCGGAACTCCGTTGCTACCGGAATGGCTCCATGTTTGCTTAACTTGTAAGTCAACACGGGAACGCACTAGAATTTCTACATCCATGACTGAACCATTCAATACATTGGATGAATCCTTATCACAACCTCCAGCAACACGTAAATCTGGCTCAAATGCAACTCTCAGTGTTCTAAACCCTTCCAACTTACCACCGGTCGTTTCAACGCCCTTTAGCGATGGGTTTTGTAGTTGATCTCCACTGAACCATTCCACCGTACCATCTAATTCGTTAGTACGAATTGTTGCGATAGGGCGTACATTTTGCTCAGGATCGAGATAGATGTTCAAACACTTTCCACCGACATATTGGCCATTAGATTGTGTTAGTTTAGCATCTATGTGGAATGATTCCTTAAGGTAAAGTACAGGGTATGTACTTCCATTAGGTGCCATCCATGATTCAACACTGGACTTGAAAGGTCCAACTTCCATTATTGAAAGTGTAGAGTTAGAGAATACATCAAACTCGGTTTGTACTGTCTTGTTTTCATAGCGGTATGCATCGTTGTTATCATATGATGAATAGATGACAGACACCTTAGCCTTTCCAGCCATTACGTCACTAAGAGGACAAGTAATCGCATAGAATCCATTTGAATCAGTAGTAGATGTAGGACAAGCAACAGGGCCAGATTGGCCATTAACCATCTCGTAATTAACACGGATAATTCTGTTCGTTAGATTAGTTCCGAGTTCATCTGACAACTGTCCTGTAACAACCATTGGTTTAGGAACGATTTCACCGGTCATAGGGTCTACTTCGCTTGTATAAACAATTTGATCAGCGACTTCTAAATTAGTGCGGCCAATTAAACTAAATCCATTTGCGTTGTGAGTCATTATCACACGGTAGTGATCGTTACCAGGTGTACTTACACATGGATCCCATGCACCTTGTATCCCTAAGTAAGACGCTTCTAATGGAGCACATCCTTCGTTTGGAAGTGTTTCTTCGAAGCGAATAATTACATTGACTGGTCCGAATCCATCTGGTAAGAAGGATTCAGGGTCTTCGCGTAATAGCTGCGGATTCAGTGGACTGATATTGGATTTCAAACATCCAATTGTCTCATTTCGGTCTAAGTCGCCGTCTGAGTTTGCATCTCTGTCTGCGAAACCATCGCCATTACCATCATAGAAACATAGGTGGGAACCATCAGGTTGTGGTTCTGGCAAAGAAATCAATCCAGCTTGTGGTGCAACAGTTGCAACGACTTGTCGGTGACTGATTCCATCAAAGGACTTACCTTCGAAGATAACATCAACTAATCCACCATCAGGAGCTTCGGAACCATCGAGAGCCGCTCCACCGGAGTCGCGCTCTAGAGTCTTATTGTCATCGACAATTTGTGCTGTGAAATCCCAACGGTCTCCAGATTGGCGTAAGTTAGGGTCTGATGTTGCAACTGACAAGTAAGACCTTGAAACAACCCACACTTCTTGTGTTGCTGTATTACCCTTCATCAATGGAGTTCCTGCGTATTCAAATTGCAAGGTGAAGTCACCTAGTTCATCTTGTGCTGAAACATTGAAAGGAATCTCAAAGAATCCGTTATCATCTGTGTAATTAACACCCGTTCTTCCATCGAATGACCAAGTGTAATTGACTGGGGCATTGCGCACTGGTTGTAGAGAATTGTCAACCAATTTCGCCTGGATTGTAGTGTTTGTATTACGATAAAGACGAGGCAGAGAGGTCGTTTGGAAATCCGTAGTACCTACAACTGTTACATTGATGTATGCACCAGTGTGCGAGAGTGTTGTCGAGTTTCCTGTGAAATAGTATGCTGAGTTAGTGAAATCAACTCTTACACCATATGTTCCTGCACTGTATTGACTATACCAAGACCAGTTGTAATCGTATGCTGCATCTCCGTCCTTCATTATTGGGCGTTGAGCATATGCAGTCTCTTGTGCGCCCATGAATTGTCCATTGTGGTCAACGTCAATTTGCAAAGCGATCGGGTCTGCATCCCATGCATCATTGGTTCTATTTGTAACAGTACCAATGATTTGGAAACTTTCTCCGGTATTCATTTCTGGAACTATTTCACAACGTACTGGGCTTTGTTGGTCTGTTGGATCAACAGCACCACAAGGCGGTAGGTTAGAATCTCCCCCATTGACTAAATTGATGTACCAATGTGTTGTATTAACAGATATGAAATTACGTAGTCTGGCTGATTCGCCTAAGAGTGTTGCAGGGTCTCCGTCCCAATTTTTAGCGTATGGTTTGTAGTTTGCAACATCATTGAAGTTAATTCCTGCTGCAGTCAAAGCCTGTGCATGGAATAGTGTTGCCCAGTCGCCAAAGGTACCATCGCCGTTGTTGATAGTCGCGTCAAAGTAGTAAACTGGATTTACTCCGTTTGCAATCATTTGACCTTCGATGTTCATGCGGTGCATAATACGAACTTGGAATGGTAATGATTCATCACCATGTAGCCAAGGGAATGGCCATTCACTTGCTAATTCTGGTGAAACTCTTGCAATTATTTCAATATCTCCAGAGGGTAGACTTGTATTAGAATAATCATATCTAACTGGCACACCGAGGCTATCTAGAACTACATTGTGCCTTACAGTTAATGCGTCCCAAACAATTTCTTCATAGCCACCTGGAATCTGTCCAACGCCATTATCCATGGTTGAGTTCCAACGAACTTGTTTCCAAGTTCCAGAAATACCCAAATCTTGGATAAAGGTCAAAGAAGCCCAACCAGAAGAATCTGTTCGGTATCCTTCTCCACCAAATCCAGTGAAGTTAGTTGGGTGGGTCGTGTTACCGAAAATTCCACCGAAGATAGAGAATGTAATTGGCGCGTTCTTAACACGGCTATCGTAAAATCCACGCTCCCAATCTGCCGAGTAGTGTGCCTTGAAATCAAGCCAGAACGGTTGTTCATCACTGCGGAAATATTCCCATGCTGAATAATCAACTGTCAGATTTGCTTCTACGCCAACATTGTAGGATTGAGAAGTATTACCATTGAATGCAAACATTTCTGTTACTTCAGCATATACGATATATGTTGAACTATCACCTACTGCAATATCTTTAGGGTATAGGAATTGCCCGACACTGAAGTTTCCACCAGCATTTGTCAAAACATCAGTTGTCTCAATTGCCTTGGTTCCATTTGCAGTCCACTCAATAGTGACTTGCACAGGCAATCCAACCGCGCTCTCAAATCCAGAAATTGGATTCACCCAATCTACGTGTCCGCTGAAAATCGCTGGTGAACGAGCATCGATCCAAAGATTATTTGGAACGTTCATGGTGATGAAAGTTGGAGCTTTATCATCCTCATCGAGAACACAATCATTGTTATTGTCCCAGTCACTTGATTGCGACGGAGTCGAACATGAATCACTGGTGAAGGTGTTTTCCAAATGGTCGAAGTCAGGATCTTCACGTGTGTCATTGTCGTCATCATTGTCTACTGCATCAGGACCTGTTCCAGCATCAAGAGGGTTGGCAATACCTTCGCCACTTCCAAAGTCGTCGTGATCCCAAGGGTTGGTTGAGTTACGGTTGAAACGAGTAGGCCAGAGTAGAACTTCGTCCACATCGTGCATTCCATCTTGGTCGTCATCAAGGTCAAGATCGTCGCGCAGACCATCATTGTCGTGGTCGAAGGCTTGAGTTAGGCTGATTGCAAGTTCTGCAGTGTTAGAAAGTCCGTCTGCGTCCCAGTCATTATCCATCCAGTCAACAATTCCATCATTGTCATTGTCAAATGGCATTTGTTCTTCTCCCCAGAAACAATTTGGCATTTGTTCTTGGAGGGTGTCGCTGATTCCATTATTGTCATCATCGAAATCCTCAGCATCAGGAACACCGTCATTATCGTTGTCAACGTCGTAAAACTTTGGTGATCTCAGACCTTGTGCCATGACACCTTGGTCCCAAACTGCTTGGAACCAACCATCTTCATCGACGTCGGCATCATTACCATCGTCATCATTGTCTTCACAATTAGTTCCTGTGAAGAATGCCCCATCGTATTCTTGGCTTGCATCGTCATCTAAATCATCATTTGAATCAACTTCAAAGTAATCCCATATTCCATCATTATCATCATCGACATCGTACCAATCATAAACTGAGTCATAATCATCATCTAAATCGACTGTGTCATTGGTGAAATCACCATCCATGTCACCATCGACATCGTTCTTCATCATGTCTGCTCCAAGTTCATCAGGGAACTCGTCTAGATGCTTTGGACCCATTCCGTCAACGTTCCACTGCCATAGTCCGGTAAATAGACCGAACCAAGCAACGAATGAATCTCTGTTATTTGTCATGTCAACATTTGAAAGTGCAGCACTCTTTTGTCCATTGAACTCGAAGTGGTAACAGCCACCTGCTGCACCAGGAGTACAACTCCAATTACCAGTGGTAGGGCCACCTGTGAAGGCGCCTTCATTCCAGTTTTCATCAGGGCGAGTGGAATAAGGTGAGCCCATTTGAGCATTAACTCCATTCAGTGGCATATGGAATGCGAGAGCATAAGCATAACCACATACGAAACCTTGTCCCAGGTTGCCGACTGTCCAGCCACAAGTAGTTAGGTCGTACGAGCCACCCATTCTGATATCATTGATATCGAGTACACCGTCATTAGCTTCATCTTGGTCCCACCAATCTGGCAGACCGTCCGCGTCTTGATCCATGTCCAACCCGTTGATTAGAGAATCTCCATCACTGTCAATATCCCAATCATTTCCACCATTATATGGAGACCAGCGAGCGAATAGGAACCAATAGAATTCTGGAACTGTTCCCGGTGTAACCGGATTTGTAGTTGCATCATATCCATTGTAGTTTAAAACTGCATCTTGGAAAGGATTGTGTAAGTAAACCATGTTCCAGTGGTCTGAGGTGTTATCTGTATATGTTTGAGAATCTCCACTTCCATCCAAAGCACCACCGTCATCTACAGGGTAATATGGTCTTGCGAATGAATCGCCTAGGTCGAAGTCAAGAATTCCACAGTTTCCGTCATCAGGATCATATAAGTCTGAAATTCCGTCGTTATCATCATCCCAATCGATGGCATTTTCAAGTCCATCGCCATCAATATCAGAATCAACTGAATTTGGCCCGTCGTCGCGATAAAGCGCACCGTTGATATTATGCAAATCTGCATCGTTATCCAAATCACAATCCCAATCAATATCCAATGCATCCATTATGCCATCGTTATCGTCATCTACATCTTCCCAGTTGTTGATTCCGTCGCCATCCCAATCGTTGAATTGTGAATGAGAAGCACGTTGCGATACACAGCGTGAGTCTGGATTTGTAGGGTTCGGATTAGCGAGTGTAGGACAATTCCATGTTGCTACATCTGAAGTCTTGTCCAATGGGAATGAATCATTCTCATTTTGTACTTGGTCGTTATCAAGGTCGTATTCGAAATTTAATGCATCTCCGCTAACCAAGATGTTGTCAAGGTTATCTGGTGAAGTAGTACCACCCATATCTGCATCCAACCAATCTGGGATTGCGTTATAGTTTTGGTCAATGAACCTGAGGCGGTCATCATCCATATCGTAGTCATAATCAAGTTCACAATC
>DAJY01000072.1:0-409 GCA_002499015.1 Euryarchaeota archaeon UBA242 | reverse complement strand
CCATTGGTGTCAATATTAATACAGACATCGAGTATTCCATCATTGTCATCATCTGGATCTGACATATCGAGGATTCCATCATTGTCATCATCATTATCTGCACTATCTGGTGTTCCATCATTATCATTATCAGGATCGAGGAAGTTAGGTATGCCATCCAAATCTAAATCACCATCAACAATTGCTGAAAATGAAGGAGTTCCTTGGGCGCCCATAGCGCCGAAACCTGAACCTGTTGCTGAAACGCGCGCTGCCTCGTATGCAACATAGTCAACACCACCAGAAAAGGTTCTGTATTCGTTGAAAGTCCATGTACGATATGCTTCAAACATGTTCCCAGCTTGTGTGTGAGAGGTCGTTATTGAAGCATCGTAAGGATGTGAATCATCTACATCTGAAATGCCATCAT
>DAJY01000048.1 GCA_002499015.1 Euryarchaeota archaeon UBA242 | reverse complement strand
AATGCACAACGCATCACTATTAATGCACGAAGAATAAAGAGAGTCTGCCGGCCTTATTCTAATCTTCAAGCAAATCTTCTGTCTTTGCGATAAATGATATTGCTTCGGGGGACTCTACTGCCACTAAACCTCTGATATTATGCAGTTCTAGCAATGCTTGGGGAGGTTTGGCGACTTTGACGCGACTATCTCTGATATCGATCAAATTACCCGGTGCTGCCTTAATTCCACCTTCGGGTAGCCATAATCCTATTGCGCCGATTTCAGCGTGGTGAGAGATAATCAATTCTTGACCATTATCATCTTCGTGAACTCGCAAAACGATTAATTGAGAATTAGCAGAAATTAGTTTGCTAGATGGTTGCCATTCCGCCCATATCTCATCTATGGGTTTTGATAGTTTTTCACTTCTTTGACCTATTTCTGAAATCTTAGTTTCAAACTCATCTACCGAATCAACATGTAATTGATTCAAAGTATCTAGCAATTCTCGCAAACCTGCAAACTGTGCCTGATCTTCATTGTTGATTGCAGAATTGGCTAATAGCAATGCTTCTGCCAAAGCCTCCATTTTACCATCTTGCCCAGATTCAATAGCACATTCCATCGCTTCATCAAATACCTCTATTGCCAAACCTGGCCTATCGATTGCTAACAAGGAATTACCAAGTTCTGAAAGTAAATCAACCGCTTCAGATTTATTATTTTGAACTATCAATCTCGCCGATGAAATGTGTGATTGGGCGAGGTCTTGTTCACCCTGTAAATGTCTTGAAATCGCAGCAGCAACCATGTGTGGTAAGCGATTAGTATCTATTTTTTGTGCCTGTGAGTCTGCGGTTTCGAATAGCGATGCGGCCCTATGCCAGCTCGCTGCTGATAATGCTAGTAATCCGAGTTGGTGCATCGCTCTCATCTCTGCTTTGTTATCATCTATCAGTGTTGCAGAATATAATGCACGTGAAAGATGATTTCTTGCTCGTGGTAAATTACCAGATAGTTTTGCCATCATTCCCAATGCAGATTCCATTCTGTACATGTCGCCCGCCATAGCCCTATGAGCAATTTCTGCAATCTCTTCGTTTAGAGGGGTTAGTCCCAGTCCGATAGATTCCATCACTTCGCTGAGCAGGTGTGTTGCTTTGTCATATTCACCTGAAATGTTGTCTAAATCTTGACTTGAGGAAATGTTTGAGAGATAATCATCGATTTTTGATATTGGATTACATACTTTGGGCAGTGTGCCCAATTTGGTTAGATGTGATTTTTTGACATTTTCGCCACGGATCACTCTTTGGAGAGCGGATATCAATTTACTTTCATCATCTATGGTTGATTCCGCAATCGGCTCAGGAGTAACACGCGTTTCTAGCAGAGAGTCTATCATCCAGGTTAGTTTCTCTTGGATATCATATTGTCCAGCCCTACTAATGGCATAACGCATTTCTGCCGCTCTAACGCGTCTTGACAGGCTAAGTAAACTCTTTTTGTGTGATTGCGAAGCATAATCTGCCATCCTTTGTAAGAAAGTTGATGGGGGACAGGTTTCAAATCCAAGATTTGCTTTTTCCCCAGTGGTTGTCATTTTGAAATCGTCGGTTACCACTGTTACAGTATTTCCTTCATGCACCAATTGCGAAGCCAAGACCATCAATGAAAGGTCTACATCTTGAGGTGCTGCTTTTTCTCCAATCAGATTTGCTAGGCCACTGATTTGGGAATTCTCAACCGTGGTTGTGATGAGTAGACTTTGCATTTTCTCTAATAGATTGGGCTGCCCCTTCCATTTTTGAAACCTAACTGTTCTCACCTCATCGTGAACCCCGGGAGTGACGTGAAGCCCTGTTTGAAGATTGTTCAATGCATTTGAGATGCTTTTAACAAACGTATCTGGAGCCATTGAACCGATGTGAATAAAGCAATTGGAATCGACAACCCATAGCTCGGCCATAACCATGGTTTCGGTTGGCTGTAATTTATCATTTCTTATGGGTGAAAAAAAGACTACATTGATTAACACGTTGATGGGGGCTAAACTATGGAAGTGGCAACGGCCCTACTCGAGTTATTTGCAATAATTGCTATTGCTTTATTGACTCCTGGACCGAATGCTTTGACCTGCTTTGCACATAGTGGAACTTTCAGTAATGGCGATGCCCGGTAAGTTGGCGCCTGTTTGCATTGAAATCTCTACTTGCATATATCGCAAATCAAGAGAGGACGACGCAGGTTCAGTATTGCTGCTCATCTTTTCACAACCCTCAATCGTCACTAGGCTTCAAACATACTGAGGACACTGTTGAGTTCACGGAGGTCTTCTTCGAGCATAGATCGCTCCTTCTTGGCCAAATCTACATCCTTCAATCTCTCAACGATTTCTTCGATTTCTTCCTTAGCAGAAGCACGTTCTCTAGCTAACTGCTTGTCCTCTTTTATCATCTGCATACGAGCCATTCTAACACTTGTTTTCTTACGGTGTGTGTTCACAGAAGGTGTACTTTGGGTGGTGATTTCAACTGCGGTTGGATATGGAATAGCAATTCCTTCTCGCTTGAAATTTTCATCAACATTCTTGAGTAACCAATCGCGAGCAACAAATTCATCGGTGTAATCTCCAACCCATCCATACATGCGGAAAACCTTTGCGAAATCTCCCAATTCGATGAGTAGAACGCGAGGTTCTTTGTCGAGAGTGTATGGGCACTCACGCATAAGCTTGAGTATGGTAAACTTGACGTGGTCAATATCCTCATCATAACTGACTCCAATGTCTTGAACCAATGAAATACGGCGACCTGCACCATCTCCACCGCCACGGGCATGGTTGATGACTGTGGAATTAACCAGGCTGTTATTAGGGATAACCACTAAGTTTTCTTCATTGGTGAGAATCTTGGTTGATAAGATTCCTACAGAAACGACAGACCCGATCTTTCCTTCGACTTCTATGCGGTCGCCGACTTCGAAAGGTTGGTCCAAAGCGAGCATGAAGGAGTTGACAATGTTTCCTAATGTCTGCTGCATAGCCAATCCGATGATGAGGGAGAAGACAGCCAATGAGGCAAGAACTCCTAACAATTCAATTCCTAATTCAGAGAATGCGAGGTAAAGTCCACCAAACCAAATCGCAGCACGGGACAGGAAAATTATGAGAGAATTACTTCCTGAAACTGTGACGCTAGAAGGTTCAGAAAACCGGTCCATAATAACTGGAATCATCACCTTCAAAGAAACGCTTAGAAGAGAGGTTGAGAGCAGAATAAACATAGCCTGGAACATTGGATCGGATGATACGACCAATGAATGGTCTTCGCCAAGTATCCAAATCATAGTCAGTAAAGCACCTGTAACCAAAATGAATGTGTAGATTCGCTTTGTAACAGGTGAGTAGAGTTTGTCATCCCACTGGAAAGAAGTTTTTTTGACGAAATCTAAGAGAATTTTTTGCATCAATAGTCGAACAAAACCTACAGTAAACAAAGTGGCAACGAGCCCGAAGGACCATTGCATCCATGTGTCGAGTCCGTTTAACGTATCAACTGCAGTATCGATTTGCGACATATTGCCCCCTCACCCTACCGTTCATGAAAGGGTTCCCGTTCATGATAGTTTTGATTGTGGATTTTACCCTGCATTGGCAATTTAATCACAAAAGCGGGCCGAGGTGAACGCCTGCAGCGACCACGATGCTCGATGCGATTACAATTAGCACATTATCATCGATTGGTCCAAACTCATAGCGTTCAACAAATGAAGCGACTGCGCCTGATAGGGCACCCCATAGTGGAATTGCAGGGTCTGTAGTATCTCCAATAATATAGCCTAAGGGAATGCAAAGAATCGCCATTCCCAAGTTACCCCAAGCGCTCTTAGTTCGCTTTGCAAACATCTTATTACGAATAATTCCAGTGACTCCATCTCCATATGCCATGAACAAGGCTGGCAGAATAGCAAGCCAAGCATCATCCAAGTAATGCCACAGAATGAATACTGAGATTCCAAGCATGAATGCAAATGTTGCATCGTTCATGTTCTGCTCGGTTTGTATCCACCACAGGCGCTTATTTGTCATGTGAGCGGCAGCTAAGCCTGCAGCGCCTAGAAGTCCGCCCAAGAGTGGATAGATTGGGTTTGTGAAAACTATTGGGCACAGAATTAGTGGAACTCCTCCTGCAACCATATGGGCGATTTTGCGGTTGTAATAGACCGCAACCATGTTCTCGCAGCCTTTCGACATGAGATAGGCATGAAATGGCTTGATAGCCATTACTGCAACAAACGCAAAAATACCAAGTCCGATAAGCCACAATAACTGTGAATCAATGCCCATGCACATACATGTGCGCAGCCAGTGCATAATGCTGACTAACCATAATTGGCCAATAGATGTTTGAAGTGACTGAACAGGGGCTGAGCCTATCAAAAGGGAAATGTGGAGTTTGTCACTTTATCAAGGAATTAAGCCAAACACTCAATCTTCTACAACCTTCTAGAATATTCTCCATCGAAGTTGCATATGAAATTCTTACCAAACCTTCCCCGCCTTCCATTAATGATCCTGGTATCAATTGCACTTGGGCCTCTTCTAAGGCTCTTGTTGCGAACTCAACATCACTCATTCCAGTTCCTGTTACATCACAAAATACATAGAATGCTCCTTCAGATTTAGGAACTACTATTCCTGGCATTTCACATAATAATTTGTGAATAACTTCTCTTCTCTCCCTATATTGGTCAGCCATTTCTGCAGTCTCCTCATGAAGACTTAATGCAGCTGTTGCTGCAGGCATTAGGAAAGTTG
>DAJY01000103.1:37181-37337 GCA_002499015.1 Euryarchaeota archaeon UBA242 | reverse complement strand
ACCAATTGTAACATCACATACCACATCTACAGGTGGCATCAATACCTTATCAATAACATGGATTACGCCATTACTAGCAGCTACATCTGCAATTGTCACTGTAGCACCTCCAACCATCACTGTTCCATCTGCGACTGTGAATGATGCTTCATCACC
>DAJY01000103.1:36579-36905 GCA_002499015.1 Euryarchaeota archaeon UBA242 | reverse complement strand
GTAAGTGTTGCAATATCTTCATCTGTAGTAAATGAATCCAAATCAATTCCTGCATCTGTGAATGCTTGGTCTGTTGGTGCAAATACTGTGAATGGTCCATCGCCCTGAAGTGTTGAAACTAAGTTAGCCTTAGTAAGAGCTGCTACTAATGCTGTATGGATTCCAGTTCCATCAGCAACAGTTGGAATGTCAACTAGGTCAACTGGCGGCATTAGTACCTTGTCGATCACATGGATTACTCCATTGCTAGCTGGGACATCAGCCAGTGTAACAGTAGCATCGCCCACCATTACCGCTTCCGCAGTTACTGTGAATGATGCTTCATC
>DAJY01000103.1:35772-36299 GCA_002499015.1 Euryarchaeota archaeon UBA242 | reverse complement strand
GTAAGTGTTGCAATATCTTCATCGGTAGTAAATGAATCTAAATCGATTCCTGCATCAGTGAATGCTTGATCTGTTGGTGCAAATACTGTGAATGGTCCATCTCCTTGAAGCGTTGTAACTAAGTCAGCCTTAGTCAAAGCAGCGACCAAGGAACTGTGTATTCCTGTTGCCATTGCAGTCATAGCAATATCAACTGCTGGAGTCCACATGTAATCTTCACAAATTGCTTGACTAACGTTTGAAACCTGATGTGTAACTGAGTTGTAACATCCGGTGACATTTTGACCATTCATTTCGTAATCTTCGAGATACATGTATGATTCACATTCAGTTGCATTGGAGCCTGGCACAATTGTGTGGGTCACCATGTTATAGCAAATCTCACCTTGAGGTGTTAGATCTGCTGGTGGCATTAACACCTTATCGATTACATGAATAATTCCGTTAGATGAGGCTACATCGGCAGTGGTTACAGTAGCATCCCCCACCATAACTGTACCATTTGTTACTGTGAATGATGCTTCATC
>DAJY01000103.1:25133-35602 GCA_002499015.1 Euryarchaeota archaeon UBA242 | reverse complement strand
AAACATGGTACAGCAAGATATCTACTAGAGTCGCATTTTCTTCATCTGTATCAAATGTTGACAAATCTATTCCAGCCGCTGTGAACGCATCATCGGTTGGAGCGAACACTGTGAAGGGTCCGTCGCCTTGAAGCGTAGTCACTAAATCAGCGTGGGTAAGTGCTGCGACCAAGGAGTCATGAACTCCGGTGGACATAGCATTTGTCGGTATGTCATCGTTCTCATCGGCAGCCACATTGAGTGGTACCACCGATAATAAAATTAAGGCTACTAGCATGCTAACAATTTTTATTTGCATGATTCTACCCTAGTGGGCTAGTATATCAGTTTTTGTTTAAACCCGAGCCATATTTTGATTCTTGGATTCATTGATTTTTGAAATCGATCTGAAGTAAAAAGAGCCCTTGTATACGCCAGTGAACACGAGGGCACCCCTTACGCACATCAATACAGCGAGTCTTCTTGAAATTCAATGCTGGCCATAAATGTACTCAGCGCTGTGGAATCCTTAGCCGCGGAAACAACTTGGGAGTATTTGTTCTATATTGTAGGTAATCAGGATCATTACCCCACTTGGTCAAAGCCCGCTTATCTAAAATCGGGATTCCGCTAATCTTGGTGAGGAGCAAATAGATGAATATAGGAGAAACCCAGGCAACTCTCTCAAATCCAGTAAAACAGGATATTCCAAAGCAGGCAATTCCACTCCAAAGAAGAATCTCTCCCAAGTAATTAGGATGGCGAGATAGTGACCACAATCCTTCATCAATCCATTTTCCTCGATTATCTGGTTCCGCATTAAAGGACATTTTTTGATTATCAGCGATTACCTCAATGCCAAAGCCAAGAATCCAAACTATCAATCCAATGGCATCCCAGATTCCAAGTGGAGGGGCAGAACTGGCTTGACTGTTGATTACTATGACCACGTTCATAGTGATAAAAACCCATAATCCTTGAAGAGTCCATGGCACTAGGAATCGGGTAGGAGATGTTTTCAAATCGTCAAACCGTCCGTCTTTTCCTGCGCGATGAATGCGAATAAAGAGAAAGCAGGAGAGGCGGAAAGACCAGATGGCCACAAGTAAACTGATAATCCACTCTCTTGCGCTGGGAGATTCTGTCTGTGATCCTGCCCAAAGACTGAAGCCGATAATAGCCAAGTAGGTCAAACCTCCCACTATGTCATAGAATCGTTCAGTTTGCTTTAGAGAAGAAGGGAGCCATGCTAGCCACTGAACACCAATGGCAATAGCAGCACAATAAAATACAGCTGAGTATCCATTAAGAACAACTGATTTGTCTTCAACAGCAGTAACTATCAAACCAACAATAAAAAGCGCGATTATGACAACCAATACAGTCAAACGGATGTCTTGCCGGCTGGTTTTCATAATTCTATCACAATGTTATTTCATTAATAATGTTGCTTGCATCCATCAACATTTGAACTATGCCTAGGTTAGTTAAGAATCATGGAACCCTATATTTCATGCCTTCTTGACAACTAACGTTCTAACAATAATCGACAAGGGTGCTTTGAGCACCCCCCTAGCGACGAATAGCACCCACTGCGAACCCTTCTAAACACTAATTCTGAACACATGGGTTTGAGCATAAACCCTTGTGAATATATGGTGAACATTTATCTGGAGAGAGTAATAAAGGAATTATATTGCTGCTAAATTTTTCATTAATTATACATTGAACCGATTACATTAATTGCAACAAAAATCAATGGAATGGTGAAAAAAATAAGCAAAATTGTCTTGCTAATACCTCGGATCGAATTATCAATTGCTATTAGAGCAACTATTTGCCTCTCCTCATGTGTTACATTTGGGAAATGAAACATATTATTACATTCAAGGCAATTTATCTCTCCCTCGCCCCATGTGGTATTCCTTGAATCTGATGAGAGCAAAATGGACAAATTATATCTATTAAATTTGGTCTGACGTTTAATTGATTATTTCCCATAAATCTAAATTCTACAGGAAGTCAATATACTTCTCTGTTCACAAGGGCCCCCCTTAGAAACGACGCTCTTTACAAGGGTATCCATGTGTTCAACGATAAGTTTGTAGGAGTTCATATGCTGAATTTCAACTGAACTTAGCATATGCAAGTCCAGTTGCCGCTAGTAACGTACAGACTAAATATGAAACAAAGGAGAATTGAACCTCAACCTTGTAGTGTACATTTATTTCAACACCTTGGGCAACTTGGTCTTTAGAACCAATTCCAACATAATATTCACCAGATACTACATCCCAAATAACACCATCAACATTATTGTCATTCGCACCACCTGCAACCGAGTCGATATTTGCTGAATTACAACTTGTTCCACCGCCAAACCCACCCAAACCTGCTGGCGTATTATCACATTCTTTCTTAGTTGCAGCATCTGAAATAACTAAGAAAATATCATCTCTATCCCAAGTGATATGAGCATCTGCATTGAAAAATAACCCGGCTGGGTTTGAAGGAAGTGGATCATCTGCGAAGAAGACAAAGTCAGGAACATTTGGAGTAGGTACTTCTTCAACATCACCTTCTACAGTATAACCGACTGAACCGATTATCATTAGGATAACTGAAATAGTAACCATTCCATAACCAATTTTTTGTGCACTTTCCATCTAATCCCTCTGAGTATCAATATTGTAAGAATGCTAATGCTAAAATTAGGTAACATGCAATTAACATCGCACCTTCAAGCCAATTTGTTTTGTTATCCCCTAATGTAGTATTTGCAACTAATACTGCCATAAAGGTTGCAGTAGTTTCCAAAAGGCCGAATTCAAGAGTTAATGGGACACCTAAAAACCATGCAAAGAGAATCATTGCTGGTGCCACAAATAATGCAATCTGGACGCTGCTTCCGATTGCGATTGAAATCGCTAAATCCATCTTGTTTTTTCCTGCGACTATAATTGCGGTGAAATGTTCGGCAGCATTACCGAAAAATGGAACTAAAATAACTCCAATAAATAATTCAGGAAGATGATATTCTTCTACAGCCGCCTCAATACTACCAACTAATGTATGAGCCATCCAACTTACAAGTCCGGTTGCTATAATCAGTAATACCCATGCATCACGAATTGTCATTGCTGGTTTTTCATGGCCATGGTGTGTGGATTCAGATTCAAAATCATCAACGTTAGTTTTTAATTGAAATAGCAATGAAAGGGCATAAATTATTAATAAAATTATTGCAGTATAATGTGAAATTATTGTTACCCCTTCTAGTGTTCCACCAGGTGCATGGTGTGCCGCTGTTGGAATTATCATAGCAACAATTGCTAGTAATAGAAGAGAACCATTCATGTGCCCTACTTGTGAATTAAACACTTGTGAAGGATGTTTCAATCCACCCCAGACCATTGACAGTCCGAGAACTAATAGTAAATTACCCAATATTGAACCTATCAGTGATGCTTGTGTGACCGTGACCATAGTATCTACAATCAAAGGGTTTTTACTCGCTGCATAAAGTGCAAACATTGCAATAATCATTTCCACAGCATTACCGAATGTTGCATTTAGTAGTCCGCCAACTGCCTCTCCAGTACGAAGTGCAATCTCTTCAGTCGCCTTACCCATCAAGAAAGCAAGTGGCATAATTGATACCATCGATGCGGCGAAAGCAAGCGCCATTTCGCCTGAGTGTTCTGCATATACTGCAACTGGTAGCGCCAACAATAACCAATTCAAACGATTGCGCAAAGGATTGAATGAATCAACCAATTTCTCCATTATTTCTTCAACTTCCTCAACTAATTCCTCTGTTAAAGAATCTACCATGTCAGGAGTTTCGCTCTCGCTCATGCTTCCATGGGTAGCCGCTTAGGCCTAAAGACCACCGATTACTTTGTTTGCTTTGAAGCAAATATCAATCCTAAGACTTCCTACCAACTTTACGCTTTGGTGCTTTACGGGGTTGAACAGAACGGCGTCCGACTGAACGCTTTGACTTTAATTTTGGTTCGTCGTCATCATCGTCATCATCGTCAAAGAAATCATCGATGTCAATATCATCATCGTCATCGTCATCATCGTCACCCTTATTTGGACGGGTTTTACGTTGTGTCTTGTTAACTGCGAATGGATCTTCTTCTTCTTCAACTTCTTGTGTTTTCGGGATTATTGGAATCGGCTTCTGCCCTTCTTCTTTAGGAGCGCTGACATCGGTGATTTCAGCCATATTAAGTTCGGATGAAGTTCCAATGAATTCGGACATCCAGTCTTCGTCTTCACCTTCATCATCTCCCTTCTTCTTCTTCTTAGGGCCGCTCATACCAGTTGATATTACCATTAGAGCGACTATCCATGATAATATTGTCAAACCAGCAATAGCCCAAACAATAACATATGGTGGGTCGGTAAACCCTGGTTCGATTACAAGAGGTTCCAAAGGAGGAGCAAGTTGTTCCTCATAACTGCAGTATGTTGTTCCATTGAGAGTGTTACGACAATAGTCAACGATAAATTGCACTGTCTTTGTCACTTCATTTCCAGCCGAATCTATTGCTCTAACCGAGACTGCATGCAGGCCAGGGCTGAAACTACCAGAGGTCAAATCTAAATCCATTGTCAATGAAGTATTATCTCCATTAAGGTCAGTAATTCCATCTGCATCGGACCATGGAGTTGATAGAGCATTACCACTAACTCCCCCATAATGATATACTAATTTGTATTGGAAGGAAACTATTTTTACGTCATCTTGGGCACCTGCAAGTATGTTTATTTTATTGCCATATAGATACTTTGAACCATCGTTACTACTCGATGGTGAATAGATTGTTACTTCTGGGAATTGGGCATCAACCGCTCTATCTGTCCATTTAATTATTGCTTTGTTTTCTGAAGTATCAGTCATAGTCACTGTAATTATCATAGGACCTGCATTTGTTTGAGCTGTAATTTCAAAGTCAAAGGAATATACTGGGCCTAAATCAGGATTGTTAAAGTTCTCAACCATCATAGACATAGGTGATTCTCCAACTGTAATATCCCCACCAGTAGTGGTAGTAATATTGATATAAGGCTGGCTCTTCAAATATTCATTTAGTTGTAATAGAATCGTGTATGAACCCTCAACCAATGAAGGGCTAAGGAATACTTCGCCTTCTTCGTCCATAATTGTCATTATTGCTTGTGGAGGCATTGTATCTTCTGTTACTTGGTACGCATTGCCACCGATTCCAGAGAAAATCTCAGTATTTTCATTGTTATATTGGTCTGCGATTGTAATGGCATACCAAACATCTCTACTAATAGAATCAGCAATTGGAATTTGGCGAATGAATGATGTTTGACTTGAAGCACCTGCATAAATATCATCCATCACCAATTCCCATCCTTCATCGTCGCTATTTGAGAGTTCATCTCTATCTTCACCGAATGGCTCACCCATGTGTCGCCAAATTGTATATGATTCATTGATCTCAACTTCATTAAACCACTCTAGAGTTATTTGATTTATACTTCCAACTGCATATGCTGCTTTTATTCTAGATGGGTTTGGAGAACGAGTGTCTTCTGAAATTGGACCATAGTAATTCTGAACTAATTCAGTATAGTGATATGTTCCATTTATGTGACCATATAATGCCTCACTGGTGACAAAGTAATGCGAATTATCCGGTATTATGTCGTTTTCAATAGTTACATCAAATATGCCAATTCCATCGGTGACTGTTCCAAGCCAATTTACAGCATAGTTGTCACTTGTTGAACCAATAACGCCATTGAATTGTGTTCCAGAAACCAAATAATTTGATCTCCAAATATGATAGCGCTCCCCTTCGACTCCAAGTTGGTCATCCCAAGTAACCCTGGTTGTTTTATCTCCAATAAATTCTGCATAAACATTGGTCGGCTCAGCAATCCAATTAGAAAATGCATTCTCAAAGATTGGACCCTCACAACTGTTTTGAGTAGTATTAGTATCTGAAACCCCGTAGATGTCAACTGTGACAATACAATAGTACGCTTGACCCATTCTACCTACTGGCACATCGTAATCAAAGGCTCCAACTCCCTCGGTAATCGTAGCAATCAATTGCACATCAGAATTAAGAATTGTTGAAAATGGAACTCCAGCCATATAGATTTGATAGGATTCTCCTTCCTCACCATTTACATCTGCCCATGTGATTTCAGTTACTCCGCCACCAGTTTCAGGTTCTGCAGTAAAGGCAGCAAAGATACTGTCCACTTGGCTTGGTGGCTTGTTATCTTCCAATGTGGAAATTGACATTGCATTATTTGATAGGAATCTAACATCCTCATAATCAATTCCTGCCGCAATCCAATTTGGAAGAAGGTAAGTAATAGAATAATAAACATCTCTATCAGTATTTTCTGGTATGTCGAGAATTACACTGCTAGTTCCAGCAGGAAGGGTTAGCACTGGTGTTTCTTGCCCCAACAGAACTTGTCCGTTAGATCTTAAAACTTGATATTCAGTTCTCCAAAGATGTATTTGGTAAGCGTTAGGGCCTGTTTCAGGCAAGATTGGGAAAATGTCATTGTAATTGACCCATTGCAGCGTAGTCTTACTTTGAGAAGAGTCAAAGGTAGCTGCGAGGTTGTAAGGAGTACGAACTGGCGTAGTTATTTCTAATACTGGATCAAATAGATTTGATGCATTGAAATCTAATTCATAGGTTTCATTTCCAGTCTCATTCGCAGTAGTAATTGCATAATAGGTTGAACCGTTGAAACCAGGAGATACTAGGTATGATACTGAATGCCCTGGGTGTGTCCCATTCAATCCTCTACAATTGAATGGGTTGTTCATTGATTCAACTGGAGAACAAGCGCTTACTGAGGCAAAGGCAGTGAGGTTGAGAATATTTACAGCATCTATTGGCTCATTACTGCGATATACATTGTATGTTGAGTCAAACAGACCATTCAATTCAGTTCCCTCTGAATCCACATTTCTCCAAGTAATGGATGTGGTTTCGCTAATAGGGTCAAAAATTGCATTGATATCTTGAGCCTGTAAACTTGCAGGAGAGCCGATGTCTTCTGCAGAAACATTGCTCAATGGCGCTATTGCCAACAACATGCAGAGCACCAAGAATACAGCCTTTTGGATGCCGCCAAATTCACTTGATTTCATACCCATCACTTCGCTTGTCGCGTTAACCTATTAATACGCTATCGCTTGGAAAGTGCGAAAATTGCCATTACCATCACCCCTACGGGGTGGCGAGAATGATAAATTAGGGTAATTAATTATTGCTCAGATTTCTTCTGATTGGGTTGAGGAAGGGGGTCATTTCTGTCTATTTCCTTGATTCCGTTATTGGCCTGTATGAATCGTATTAAAAATGTGTATATTCCACCAATGCCCGAAATCAACAATACTATACTCATTGGACTGATTTCAATATGGTCAAAAATGCCTGGGAAATGGCCAAAACTTGCAACGTCAAAGAAGATGAAAAGACCAGATAAAATTAGTGCTATAATTGACATGATTGTTCTATCTGCCCTTCCAAAGCCCCGATAATTCCTCGTTCCTGCAACCGCTTGAGCCTGAGTTCCCATGTAAGAACCCAATAATGTAAACCATGCAACCACTAATCCAAATGATATGTCACCAACGAATGGAGAAACTGCAATACATACAATCCAAGTTCCATCCAGTAATCTATCAAAGGTATGATCTAGATAATCACCCCAGCGAGTAACCATTCCGTTTCTCCTCGCTAAAGGCCCATCTAGTCCGTCAAGTATAGTTGAAATTCCTATTAAAAAAGCACCGACTAATAACAATGTTGCGCCAAATTCATCTTTCGGTGCAAAAGCGATAGCGATGCCACCTATTATCCCGATTGGTAAGGCAGCCCAAGTTATTACAGCGGGATGAGTGTCGCCTAAAATCTTGAATACAGGTTCAAAGAATTTTTCCCATTGAAGGCGTAATCTCTCAAGTGCCATCCACTCCACCAAACTCTGCGAAGTTGCGGCAGGGGTTGAGGTTTGTGGCTGGATTATTTGTTTAATATTCCTTTTCAGGCATTTTTCGAAATCCAATCTATTGCTTTCGCGGCATTTTCTTCGACGCTCGCCGAGTGACAGCCTTCTTCGATCCAGTCAAGTATTTCTTCAACTAATTGCTCTGGTGATTTTTCAGATGTATCGAGTTCTAAACAGGGGGATTCAATTTCAAATTCAAGCATCTCCGACCAAACGCCTGAAATCAGTTCCCACTCCACATTAGCAGCAATTTTTTCATTCCCGTATTCGCGTTGACTAAGCCTTGTTTCGATACTCTTTGGATCACAGCGCAATACTACGATCGCTTCCACCTCTAGTAAATGCGATAAATGTCCATCAACAAATACGATTCCAGCGTCTTCACATTGCCATTCATCTGCTAATTTGTGAACATCTACTGGTGCAGAATTGTCATCGGGATCTATTTCTCCAAGACATTCATGCTGTTTGGCTAACTGTTCAACCGAATAAATAGTAAAACCATTTATTTCTAGCAGTTCACAAATACTGCTTTTACCAGTACCCGGAGTCCCGGTAATTGCGATGCACATATCATCTGCCATGATGGGCCATCTAACTGAACCATTAAACATGAGCGCTACAATATGGTGAACATAGAGGAGTTACTTCAGATGCAATACGGAGCCGTAACAGCGATTGTGCTAATCGTTACAGAGCCATGAAGTGAAAATCATGTTATTGAAAAGTTAAGTCGAGTAGAAGAGGTTACTGAATCCCTAATATTGTTCGGGAATATGATATATTCGTGAAATTACAATGCCCTGGTTTTGGATTTTTATCAGATATTGTGGTCAATGTAATCCGTAATATTGACGGTGTTGAAACGACAAAAACATTGACTGCTGCACCTTTATTGGATTAAATCCCATTCTTATTGAACACTAGAGCAATAATTGGTTATTCAATGTAAATGGAGAAGCAATCATAGAGCAGGAAGTAAACGCCGTATATGAGCATCATGTTCGGTATGAGTGACCCTGCGCAAACTCTACTGCAGATTGAGCGGTATATCAAAGATGGTAGAATGGAAATGTCAGAGGTAATGGCATCTGAATTTACTAGTATGCTATTAGCCAACAAAAAAAGAGCAGTAGACTCTCAAGTTATGTTGGTAAAGGGACTCAGACTATACTGCGATGTTTTACTACTACGTAATAAGGCCAAAGAGGGGACTGCAATAGTTAAGATACTGCATAAAGAGCGTAAAAAGTTAATTCGTATTTTGAAAAATAATGCCCCTGAATTGATTTCAAAATCAACTCCGCCCGCTGAAGACTATCGCAGAGAAGGTAACTTACATGCTGCTGCTGGAAGAAATGGCCCTGCGCAAAAAGCATATTCTAAATGCCAAAAACTTGCCCCTAATCACGTTGCTGCGGCTTATGATGCCGTAGTTGCAATAGGACCGGATAAGAAGGTATTACAAGTTCTATTGGATTGTTGCGCTGCTTCTGAGATGGTGATAAAAAGAGATGGTTTATTCCTACTCGAACCTGAAAATAGGCCTGCTCAAGATGCAAAAAAACTACTTACAACTTTACAAGCATTGAGTGGAGTGCATACTTCACAAATATCTGCTATCAATAAAGTATCTGAAAGACTAGAAAAAGAGATTACTGCGATTGAAAGTGGTGAAGCAGTAGCCAATGCTAAATTACAATCTGCCTTGGATAAATTGAAACCAAAACACGACTACTACGAATATAGTTGAAAAATAACGAGGGATGGATTTGAACCACCGGTCTCCGGGTTATGAGCCCGACGGGATATCCAGACTACCCCACCTCGTTAACCAAGCGGCAAAGTTCCCCTGCTTTCAATCCACCGACGCTCCAATCTAATTCTAAATTTGCAATATTGCAAAATATAGATGGTAAAAGAGGCTATCCAATCACTGGGTTCATCAACCAGTACCCCCCACATCAATACATGCGAAGTAGCCGGATAGTGCCTTTATTACTTTGCTTAGTGATGCTAAGCGCCTCAATCGCTGGATGCTTAGGCTCAGGGGACGGTTCTGATAAGGCGCCAAGTCCTATTGAGATGATAGTGTATTATGAAACGACAAGCGGTACTATTGTTGAAGAGATCCGCAGCGGTAGTCAAATCTCTGAGAATGGTGTTGAACTGGCCTTTGATTTTGCCCGCACCACATCTCAAAATGGGCAAATGAAAAGTTTCTATGTAGTTGCAGGTGATGGGGCAAGTCAAATTGTAGCCAATGCTGACGAAACTGCCGAAATTCGCTATACCTACATGACTCATGGATTATTCACTGTTTACTTGGGCGCAATCGATGACCAAGGAAATGACAATAATATTTCTATTACTGTAAGAATTGAAAAACAAATAATCTGGAGTGTAACAAATGAAGATTCACCACCAGAGATGAATATTGATACCCAACCAGATTGTGAATG
>DAJY01000103.1:20973-24890 GCA_002499015.1 Euryarchaeota archaeon UBA242 | reverse complement strand
GTTAGTTGGCACTTGAATGATCCAAATGAAGAAGAACAAGGCACTCATACAGAAATAATTGGTGATGGGCAAGATGCTTCATGGAATTATGACCAATACAATGTAATGGAAGGTATTTGGATTCTATCGGTTGTAATCGACCAAGGAACCGACAATATTGATGTTAATCACGATGTCACTATCAAATATCTTGCCGAAGAGAGTGAACCTAATCCTTTCCCTGTCGGTGAAGAGTGATTACTGTTCCTTTAGAGTGGATAATTACTCAAAACGAAATGATTGATTTCAGTTTCAGTTTGAGTGAATCTGAAGTGAAAGTGAAAATATAGTCCTTAGTAATGTCTTTAACGGCTCTATTTCTTCGCTCATAATGGTGATTTAATTTAGTGCCCCGTTTCGTTTCTTCATATACCATTGGTGATACAGAGTAGTTTGGAAGTGAGCGAAATGGCAACCAAAGCGAAGAAAAATACGAAAATTGAAATAGAAAAGAATGAAGAGGTGCTGGATGAACCAATCCCATTAATGGCACTAGATGAAGAGGAGGATGCGGGAATAGACGATCTTCCTGGCGTAGGTCCGGCGACCGCAGAAAAATTGCGAGAAGCTGGATTTGACAACCTCCTATCACTGGCTGTAATGGCACCTGGTGACTTAGCAGAACAAGCAGAATTAGGCGAAGCTGTTGCTGCCAAAATAATATCTGCAGCAAAAAGAATGGCCAATATCGGTGGATTTATTTCTGGTGAAGCACTATTAGAGCGTAGACGCCAAGTACAGAAATTAAGCAGCGGAGTCCATTCAATTGACGACCTATTAGGCGGCGGTTTTGAAACTCAAGCACTTGTTGAAGTATACGGAGAATTTGGCTCAGGTAAGACTCAAATCGGACATCAACTTGCAGTAAATTGCACCCTTCCTATCGAAGAAGGTGGTCTTGACGGAGATGTTTTCTATATTGATACTGAAGATACTTTCCGCCCAGAGCGAATTACTCAAATGGCTCGTGGCTGTGGATTAGACCCGGATAAAGTTCTTGCACGAATCCATGTAGCAAGAGCATATAATTCCGATCACCAAATGCTTCTAGCGGAGGAAATCAAGAGAATGAGTAAGGGATTAAATGTCAAAATGATTATTGTTGATTCTTTAACAAGTCATTTCAGAGCCGAATATATCGGTAGAGGAATGCTGGCAAATAGGCAACAAAAGCTTAACCGCCACCTGAAGGACTTGAAACAATTAGCAACTATCAATAATGCACTAATTCTAGTTACTAACCAAGTTCACTCGAAACCAGATGCAATGTGGGGAGATCCTACAAAACCGATTGGGGGGCACATTCTTGCTCACGCATCAACATTCAGATTGTACTTGCGTAAAGCAAAGGCTGGAAGAAGAATTGCACGCTTAGTGGACTCTCCTAACTTACCTGATGGCGAATGTGTTTATCAGGTAACTCAAGAAGGACTTCGTGACTGATTCCGAAAATTGCAAAAGCTATCAAAACTCCATTGTGAAGGTATATTTGAAGCGGTATCTTCAAGGGCACTTGAGAGAGCATAACGTATATGCGTCATCTTATTGAACGTGTTCTCGAACTTTCCGACGAAGAACAGACCAAGCCATCAGCAAATATCCCACCGATTGGAACTGGTGATGAAGCCGAATTGAAAGCCTTGTTAGAATCACTACAACCGCGAATAAGAGTTTACGGTGTTGGTGGAGCGGGATGCAACGCAATCAACCGTTTATTTGAGGAAGATTTGTTTGAATCAGAATATGTTACTGGCTATGCAATCAATACAGATGCACAAGCATTGTTGATGTCGCCAATCAAAAACAAAGTTTTGATTGGACGAACTGCAAGGGGTAGAGGTGCTGGCGGAGATCCAACCAAAGGTGAAGCTGCAGCATTAGAGTCGGAAATCTCATTGCGTAAAATCACAAATGATACTCAACTTGCCATTATTACAGCAGGAATGGGTGGTGGCTCTGGAACCGGAGCAGCTGGACATATCGCCCGATTAGCAAAGAAGCAAGGAGCGATGACAATTGCAGTAGTAACTTATCCATTCAAGTCAGAGGGATCTCTTAGGAAGCAAAATGCAGAGTGGGGATTAGAACGCCTACGCGAGCATTGCGATACCATCCTGGTTATTCCTAATGAAAGGCTGTTGGAAATTGAAGGTGTAAAGAATCTACCAATTGCCAGCGCTTTTAGAGTTGGAGATGAATTACTGGTTCGTTCAATCACTGGTGTAACTGAATTGTTAACTACTGATGGAATGGTAAACCTCGACTTTGAAGATTTGCGCGCAGTAATCAATTCAGGTAGCGGTGTTGCTATGATTGGTTTGGGTGCTGCTTCTGGCAAAAACAGGGCTGAAGAGGCTACTTTGGAGGCTTTGAACTCACCATTACTGGAAATTGATACTAGTGATGCAAGAGGTGCACTGATCAATGTCGTTGGTGGAAGTACACTAACGCTCGGTGAAGCGGAACGCTGCGCACAAATAATTCAAGAAAAAGTCAGTCCACATGCCAAGATAATTTGGGGTGCTGCTGTTGATGAATCACTTGGTGAAGATATACGGGTGATGTTAGTATTGACTGGAGTAAAGAGTGACCAGATACATGGTGCCAGTGAAAACCGCCAACTTAGAGCGCTACGAAATCGCCAAATTGAATTCGTAAACTGAGTTCATTTAGTTGAATAGTAAAATAACCCAACTAGGGAAATTACTGCGAATAATAGTAGTGCTATTTCGCTATTTCGAATCTCATCAGAAAAGTCAGGAGTTTCTCCAATGACTCCTGTATATCCTTCACCTGCTACCGCAGTTGAGTAATAATTCCAGGCATCTCCTGTTGATTGGGAATTGGAATTTACTGCATTGCCATGCACTATAAAATCAACTACCGAATCATTAGAACTAGGCGCAGTCCAAGAGAAATTCCACTGCCTATACTGATTTCCTAAAGATGTATGAGTGTAGCCCTCGTTGATTACTTGCGCACTATAGTTATCAGCAAAGAGAACTGTTCCCCCATTTACCATTAATCTAAATCCACCTATTCGCGCATTTTCTTCATCCGAGATTTCAATTGAACTATTGATAATTATAGACATCTCGTAACTATTGTTTGCCGCCCATTCCTGTGGAATGCCGTTAATTATTACCGAAGTTAATTGTGATTTCGCGCCATGGCATAGACATCCATCATTACCAATTTCTCCTACTCCTGATGGAGCGCTATGTGCCAACGGAGATGAAAATAATAGAATGAAAAATAGTAATGAGACCAGTAATTTATTTCTATTGGCTCTCACTATTATCAAGTGCATTTCTCTCTCTCCAAAATGAACTTATTTTGTATTATTCAATTCTTATGTAAACAGACACTCAATTATGAATCTCTACTCTCCAAGTAATTTCTACTGATTGGTTGAACATATTTGAAACACTACAGTATTTTTCATGGCTCTTTGCTACGACTCGTTCTACAAGTTTCTGTGGAACATCTCCTGTGACATGGTATACCATTTCTATTGATGTGAAAACCCGTGGAGAGTTTTCTGCTCTCTCGCTATCTAATTCGACCCACACTTTGGAAAATTGTCGCTCTTTCAAGCCAATTACGACGTCTACCAAAGAGCACGCGCCGATCATTTGCAGTGTTACTTGCATAGGACTTGGACCTTGTTCCCAATCCAAATTGAGACTCTGTCCATTGGAATTAGTACATTTCAATCCATGTTGACCAAACCATTCAACCTTGCTCTGCATGACACTACCATGCTGCCACAGGTTTTGAAATGCTTGTACACATTATTACTAATTGAGCGGTTGATTCTTGAAGGGGGTGCCGGTGGCTCAGTACGAGTGCTATGTCTGGAACTGCAATAACTATGG
>DAJY01000103.1:9388-20723 GCA_002499015.1 Euryarchaeota archaeon UBA242 | reverse complement strand
GTTTGGTCAGAAGTATTGGCTGGTGAAAAGGCGTTCAAGGCAACCGGTGAATGGTTACCCGAGGAAACTCTTGATGCAATGCGCACTGGATTAGTATCGATAAAAGGACCACTCACAACACCAGTTGGTGGTGGAATTAGTTCTCTCAATGTTGCGCTTAGGCAAAAATTGGATCTATATGCTTGTGTTAGGCCAGTACGCTGGTATGAAGGAACTCCATCTCCAGTGAAGTCTCCAGAAAATGTCGATATGATTATTTTCCGTGAAAATTCAGAAGATGTATATGCAGGGATTGAATGGGAAGCAGGTTCTCCTGAAGTCAAGAAGGTCATCGATTTCTTACAAAATGAAATGGGAGTTGACAAAATACGTTTCCCTAATACATCAGGAATTGGAATAAAGCCTGTTAGTCAAGAAGGGACTGCTCGTATTGTAAGAGCTGCAATAAAATATGCAGTTGATAACGATAAGGAAAGCGTCACTTTAGTTCATAAGGGTAACATTATGAAATTCACAGAGGGTGGATTCCGTGACTGGGGATACCAATTAGCGAAGGATGAATTTGGTGCGAGTGAACTTAATGGAGGGCCATGGTGCACTCTTACAAATCCAAAAACTGGTAATACCATCATAATCAAGGATGTTATTGCAGATGCAATGCTTCAGCAAATCATCCTAAGACCTTCAGAATATGGCGTCTTAACAACTATGAATCTCAATGGAGATTACATCTCTGATGCATTGGCTGCACAAGTTGGTGGAATCGGAATTGCCCCTGGTGCCAATATCAATTACGACAATGGCATTGCAATATTTGAGGCAACTCATGGAACTGCTCCAAAGTATACTGGAATGAACAAAGTCAACCCTGGTTCACTCATCCTATCTGCTGAAATGATGCTTCGACACATGGAATGGCACGAAGCTGCTGACCTGATTGTGAAGGGAATGGAAGGAGCAATATCTGCTGCTACAGTTACATACGATTTTGAGCGTTTGATGGATGGTGCTACTCTATTGTCATGTAGTGATTTCGGAGATGCAATGATCTCCCATATGTAATCATAATATTTACAATCGCAGAATTAATGAGCAGTTATTTACTTACCGTGTTAAGTTAATATTCACATTTATATCCATTTAAGGATAAATCGTTCATGTCCGAATCCATAGATTTAGAGTTCTGCTATTCTTAGCAACTCCAAATCCAAATCGTTCTTCAAATGCTCTTGCGACCATAGTAAAGTCTCCATCGCGGGTAGCGATTAAAACAGTACCAATTCCACGTAATGGTTGGTTTGCTAAGTGCGTTGCAATTTTGATAATATCAATGTCTGGTTCTTCTGGATAGATATCTCTATCCTCGATTATTGTTCGCAACGGGTTTCCTCTTGTACGCTTCATAGCGGTCAATTCTTCGTATATGTCAGTATATTCTAAGAGGAATTTGTTTACTGCTTCGGTGTTTTCGGGATTATTGGAATCGGCTTCTGCATGCAAATCAAGAGGCTTCCATGTGCTGAAATCTGATACTATACTTTCAACCAATTCAGAAACTACTTCTTCTGTTAGAACCGATTCTAATATTTCAGGCGAAACTAATGAATCTGAAAATCGACTTTTTAGTCTATCAATCCCCTTAGCCAAAGATCTCAACTCGAACTGAACTATCTTAGGTAGCCACAATTTGACTCTATCATCCTTAGCCCGATTTAGAAGAACGTTATGGAAATTTCCAACTCCTGTGATGTCCAGGCTGGCATCAGCACTCAATTCAAGACGGATGGCTAATCTTTGGACCAAGGAATCAATCAAAATATTTGTATCAACAATAACCAATGGAGTCAATTTTAAATGTCGCAGATATCGTCTCTTCGAAGTAGTGATTTGATTCTTGTATTGGGTGAATAAGGTACGTTCAGAGTCGGCTAATAGGCCCAATTCAGTAGGAGTGAATTTGCCCGAGCTTTGTGCTCTTTCTAAGAACATTAATCCATCGATCGCTTTCTCTTCAGCAGTATTATGTGCTAAGGTGTAGACTTCTTGCGGTGTTGGATTACCTTGCATCAGTTGAATGAATAGGGTGTCTGGAGAGTTTCTTTGTCTACGACGATTCTTTTGAAGTGAATTAAATGCTGCTGTAACCCTTCCTGCGAACGGTTCACGCGGTAAAGGACGCGGGTGTTCAAGATGATATGACC
This sequence comes from Euryarchaeota archaeon UBA242, assembly GCA_002499015.1. Classification (GTDB taxonomy): domain Archaea; phylum Thermoplasmatota; class Poseidoniia; order Poseidoniales; family Poseidoniaceae; genus MGIIa-L1. The sequence goes on along the minus strand of DAJY01000103.1, from coordinate 18,522 downwards.
TTAGCAAATCCAATTCGTCATCTGCAAAATATTTACGTTGGAACTGCTCCATTTCACCTTCAGCGTTTTCTTCACTAACCATTTTTGTCCTTTGTACAAATTCTTTGAGTATTTTTGTTGCTTCATCGGTTTTTTGGTGGGTTGCAGTAAAAGATACTTGGAGATAAAGTTGGAAGCGGCGTGTCAATGCAGTTTTTAAGGCTGGTTGAGCCTCTAATAGTTCAATTGCTTCTTTCCATTGTGAAGCGAATGCTAGATGAATCAAAGCCTTCCGATATAGCATGATAGAATGTTCATAATCAAAATCTTCATGATCTCCGGCCTTTCTATAATCTCTTGCAGAATTCAATTCATCCCCGTTAGATGCTGAAACTGCCGCCCTTGTTAGAGTGTGCCAAGGAGATAATGGATTATTAATTTGGTACCATGCTACAAGTGATGGCAATCCAATATCATGCTCCAAAACAAGATGGCGTACAGTGTGAATTAGGCCTGTGGAGATATTTTCTGCCTCTAGAATTAAGTCAAGTGTAGTTATGGCTTCGGCATCTTGATCTCCATTTTGTAACATTAAACCAACGCGGTTCAATCTCAAGGTTGAAATTACTGAATTGAACAAGTTTTGTTCCATCAAACTTAGACTCGCTGCTTCCACGCAAGTACTCAAATCATCGAGGCTTTTTGATGAGGCTATCCCATCGCCGCCATCTTTGAGTGCTTGGCGTATTTCTCCGAATGCTTTCAAGCCGCCTTTGTCCAATAACGAAGTGAGACGTTCGTCGTAGATGGTGGAGCCTTCCAGTAACATCAAGAGTGCTTGTGATGTGCTAGAAAATGTATCTGGAGCAATAGTATTATGAATATGAGTTAGTGCGATTTTCCTTGATTCTCTAACACTCTCCCATAGTTCATTCTCCTTACCAGCGGCAAGAATATGGGCGACGAAAAGTGTTTCATATGGATGAGCAATGGCTAGTAACTCGTCATTTGTGATTATTTTAGCCAATCTTTGCAATTCCATTGTTTGCGTGAATAGTGGAATTGCTAAAACAATTACTCGTTCCCACGCTTCACCATCAAAATCCTGCAATATTTTCATCGTTAAGTTTCTAGAATTGACATCAATAGATTGGGAAGATGAAATTTGTATAAGTGCCATTTCATCTAGATGAGGTATCTGTTGATTCAACCATTCAATCGCTGAATCTCCTGGTAAATCTGCAATTAGAGGTAGCAAGGTAGTAAGATCCGCCCCCGATTCTAATTGTAATGAAATCAATACCTCAACCGCTTCTTGGCCTTTTCCTTCTCTATGTAATGCGGATAGTCTCCACCATTGTAACTCTTCAATTTGAGATTGCTTTGAGTCTCCTTGGCGCAGTATTTCAAGACCGTTATTCAATTCGTCACTTGATAATTCACCTGCGCTTACAGGAGGGTTTCGCCAAGCAAATAATCGGCGAGCTTGCGACAATGAATCATCTCCAGCAATACTGCGGCTTTGTTGCCAATCGTTGACTACACCGTTCTTTAATTGTGAATAATCAGATAATTCGGCTGCTAATTCAGAATCTGACTTAGCTAATTCTTTCAATGACTCACTCGCATCCGAACCACTTGCCAACTGTAATAGGACACTGATGATCGAAGAAGGTCCGGTTAAATTCAACAGTTCAGAATCAATCTTCAAGTTTCTTTGATTCTTTAACTGACTAGCGACCTTTTGGTATGCGACATGAATTGTTGCATCGTTCGAAGAACTGATTAATGTGCTCAAAACCGTTGCTAATTCTTTGCTATTTTCAACATTAATTCTTCCGAGCGAAGTATTTATTTTGGCACTGGTTTGCTTCTTGACCTTTGCCTTAGGGAAACCTGCAAATATTCCTAGAACTCCTGTTTTTTCACCGATGGAAACCCATGCTGGATGTACTCCTTTTTCTAAACATGAATCGCGGAGGGATGCTTCAGTTGAATTCCAATCGTCATCCCAGTCATCACTTTTGAGGATTTTATGTACCAGTAAAGTTGCAAGCCGGTATGGGTCACTTCCTGAATCTGGCAGTAAGGCCTCTTGTGGAGAAGGTATCCAATCTAGTGGGTCTGATGATGATGCACCGCGTCCTCCGCGGAGATTGCGGCGGCCTACTGACTTCTTACGAGACGGGGTGTTTTCGTCCTCATCTACTGCAGGTGCTTCGACTTCATCTATCGCTAGATAGACAAATGTTCTGAACGGCTTAGCAAGCATTTTCCATTCAGCAATCTTTGAAATTATAATCTGCCGTTTATTTTTTGGCACATTGTTCTGGAATGCTTTGTCGAGGCAGATTTTCATGAGGTTTTCCGGCATTTTCTCACCCCTACGGGTGGTCGCTGTGCCACCTGTCTTTCAATGCACCGCCGGAAATTCGTAGATGGTTATGACAAAATCAAACTATGAGGGGCGCCACAGCATAACATGACGGGGTATTAGTTTGGACATCGTTAGACTCATTGCATTACTGCTGCACCCCCTTTTAGCATCCACTCTTGTGGCTTGGGTTTGGTGGCAATACTCTTGGAAAAAGAAGTCTCATGAACTGAAGGGTGAACAACGCGCCGAGCACCTTGAAATGCATGAACAGAGAGGAGAAAAACTGCTATGGGCTGCGATAATAGTGGCCCTGGTAGCAGTTGCTGGAAGAGCGGTTGCTGGTTGGAGGACTCATGGAGATTTCACGGCAGAAATTTGGCCAACCAGCATCCATGGAATTACCGGACCCATTGGAATTGTAATTCTGTGGCAACTTTCTAGGATGGGTAAAAAGGCAAAACTTGCCCGTGAACAAGGTGATTCTTTTTCAAAATTGAAACTGAAACACGGAAGAATGGCAGATATAGTTGTTGCATTAGTATTCATTCATGCTTTTCTTGGTTTCCTCTATATCTTTGAAGTCCTTTGATAAATTTGTTTAACCGGCTACACACTTCGTTGATATATAAAATCAATCGGAGCAGCAAATGTGGAAAGTACTACTGACCCGAGTATGCTCGAAGATCGAGTGTTTTTCAAATTAGGATTATTTATTCACGACCATAATAAATTAGTTCTCGTTTTGGGTCTAATCTCTTGTATACTTATGACCAGTCTTGTGGGTTTAGGTGCTAATTGGTCTGAAGCATTTGGCGAAGATGATGTAGAATCTCTCCAAGCCAGCAGTTTGCTATCTAACTCATTCAAACAAGACAATAAGAGCACGGGACACAGTTTTAATCTACTCGTTTATCATCCAACACTAACAGATAATGATTCTGAATGGCGTCAATCAATAATGCTAGCATTAGAAGACTTTTCAAAAAGAGATGATGTCAGTATTTTGTATTCCTGGCAGGTTGCTGAGGTAGAACATTTAGATTATGTCGCATATACTGAACGTGGTTTCATTGCCCAGAATATTATTACCATTGAAGGTGATAAGACTCATGCCAAAGCTGTTTTTGATAAAAATCAGGAATCTGTTAGTTTTGAGGGAGAATTTGTTTCTTGGAAGACTGGAAGCATTGCGGTTGAGTGGACTTTTGATAATAGAATTTCAGAAGATTTAGTCAAAGCAGAAATTGTTTCCGGCCCTCTAACATTAATCATTCTCGCCTTAGTATTCGGCTCAATTATTGCAGCCTTCTTGCCGATAGGAGTCGGCATTGCGACCGTTGCTGCTGCAATGGGTATGACCATTTGGTTGAGTAATGTTACAGATGTGACTCAATATTCAACCAATATCATTACATTGATTGGAATTGGAGTTTCAATAGATTATTCACTGTTTTTAGTAAATCGCTTTAGAGAAGAATTAGCCATTGGCAGAGATGTTAGAACTGCGGTTGCGATGAGTACTGCAACCGCTGGTAAAGCGGTATTTTTCTCGGGAATAACAGTTGCAATTGGTTTGATGGGAATGTTATTCTTCAAGAATACAAGTCTTCCGAGTTTGGGGATTGGTGGCACTGTTGCAGTTTCTATTGCAATGGTATATTCGACCATTGTCCTCCCTGCAGTAATGTCCATTCTCGGGAAGCGGGTCGATATGGGAAAAGTTCCATTCGCTTTCAATTTAGAGGCAAGAGAAGAAGGGTTGTGGGCGAATATCGCAAACAAGGTCATGGATCATCCTTGGAAAGTTCTGATACCTGTTCTCATTCTTTTGGTTGGCGCTGGCGCTCCGTTTATGTATGCTGAGTTTTCTCTATCTTCATGGTCTGCATTACCACCTGATGATGAGTCTCGCCTTGGTAAAGAAATCATTGGTGATGTCTGGCCAGAGCAATCATCAAATCAATTATTTTTGGTAATTGAATTGGATGGGGCAGATGTTTTCGAAGAAGATAATTTGCGAGCCCAATACCAATATATTAACTCTCAGATAAGTGATGATAGAGTCCTCAGTGCAAGTGGTATTGGACTCCCTGTTGGTTCCATGAATGAATCGCAAGTGGTCTCCTTCTGGCAGACTCCAGACGAATATTTAAACGAGACTCAAATTGCTCTTCGTAACATGATTAGAAATAATTTTGTAAGCGGTGATGTGACATTTATTATACTAAATTTAGTAGGTGAACAGACCAGTGTTGCATCAAGAAATGTTGTGGAAGAAATTCGTGATGAAAGACACATATTGACCAACCAATTATCAGGAGAGAACGACTATCTGGCTGTTGCTGGGTTTGCCGCATATAATGCAGATACCCTTAACTCAATAGCCGAAAACCTGCCAACTGCTCTAGCGTTTATTTTTATTGCCACCTCTGTATTGATTTTCATTCAAGTTCGTAGCGTGATAATACCAATCAAAGCAATAGTAATGAACATTCTTTCAATTTCTGCATCCTTTGGAATGCTTGTATGGGTCTTCCAATGGGGCTATGGTGATGTATTGTTGAATTTTACTGCCCAGCCAATTGATTCTGGCAATCCAGTGATAATGTTCTGTATAGTGTTTGGACTATCAATGGATTACGAAGTCTTGATGCTTTCAAGAATCCATGAAGAATGGGAAAGGACTGGTGATAACACGTTAGCAGTTGCCAATGGACTTCAGAAGACTGGTGGACTAATCACTGGGGCGGCTGCGATCATGGTTGTTGTTTTTGGCTCGTTCGGTCTATCCTCGGTTATTATCCTCAAGCAAATTGGGCTTGGACTTGCATTAGCAATCCTAATCGATGCGACATTGGTACGCGCCTTAGTAGTTCCAGCAACAATGCGACTTATGGGCAAATGGAATTGGTGGACACCATCATTCCTTAAGCCAAGAAAAAAGAACAAAGAAATCAATGATATTGAATCCGAATGAATCTCATTCACTTTCCATGATTTTTAAATCAAAGTCTTTTTCGCCTTTGCTTTGGCCCGATGATAGGAAAAACCACATCAATGGTAAAATGAATAATGAATTAATATTCTTGCCCGTAGATGCAGAAAAGACTGACTCGAATTTAATGAAAGACTGTGCATCCTTTGAACCAGGTTCAGGTGGACTTTCTATGACCGCACTATGGTTTTCAGCAGCGACTAATCCCAAATCATAACCACTGTATTCCATTTCAACTGAAATTCCAAAGGAATACAAACTCATATCAGATTTTGTAATGGGATGAAGGTATGAACTGTCATTGTCATTATCACTAGAATAGTAATTCTGATTACCATCTCCTAAATCAGCAATAAATGCAATCGGCATTATCAATACAAAACATAGTAATGTAATAGCCCAAACTGATGCTCTTATTTGCATAGCAAAACGCACATGTAATGCTAATAAAATTTCACTCAAAACGAGTAATACTAAGAAAAGAAGTGTTAGTGATTTACTATTTTCCAAATAATTAGTTTCTTCACTCGATGCAGTATCTTCTTGGTTTGTAGTTCCCTCTATACCATCTACTGAAGAGTTTCTAGTGAAGGTATAGAGTAGAAAGGATGTTGCTTTCTCAATATCAACATCGATCAGCGTTTGATCCTTATCCATAGCAATAAGGGCATGGAATTCGGTTGGCGCTGGTCGGCCTTCTGTATAGGCTCCATCAAACTCCACAACAAGCCATGCTGATTGAGTGATATGCAAAGCGATGAATGCTGCAACGAAGACTCTAATCCAACTACTCAAGTTGGAAGGGGGCTGTCGTAATGACATATTTCCCTCTCTACCTAATTAGCAAAATCAATAATTCGTTGAAATCATTCCTCTTCACGGTTGCGAACCGCTGCAATCAATCCTGCTAGAATTGTTACAGACAAGAGCGCTGCTGGCGATGCGAATGGCAATAATCCGCCTTCCTCAATTAGTTCTTCAGCTGTTGGCGGTGTAGTGGATTGTCCTGGCCCTTCATTGCCAAGTCCTAGAGATGCTGGGTCAATACCAGCTTCGATGAGGGCTTGTTCTATATCGGCAGTGTTGTGAGTGCTTACATCAACAATCTCGGCTAGAGTGGTCTGTCCAGAAGCAGTTGCTGCTGCATCTACTGCGGTTTGTCCGGTGATGTAATTGATGCTTACAGGAACTGTAGGGGGGTTGTCCATTCCAGCAGTAGTAGGTCCAAACATTGTTTGCCATTCATTTGCAGTTTCATCGTGAACATATAGCCCCATTCCTACAACTGTAGCATGATTATTACTCCACAGGAATATTCCTTTGCCGTCATCATAAGGGAAGTCTTCATTTGGTTCTAAGTCCTCGAAAACTTGCTCCATATTTTGACCAAACGATTCCAAAACACTTTCAAAGTTAGAATTGCCAAATGCATCTGCAATATCCATCAATTTCTGACTTGGTTGAGGTTCGTCTTCAACGGAAAATTCGTCCGACGTTTCTGAGGAATATAGAGTTCCAGTGGCATCATAAATATCTACTACAACTACATAATCTCCTTCTGAAGTAACTGCTAAATTGTCTTCGAAATATGCACTGTAATCATTACCATCAATCGCGTGAGTGACTGAATCTGTTGCAGTGGTAGAACCTACTTCCATTACTGAAATCTCAGCCGTGAATCCTGTAGTATCATAAGTCTCATCAATAACTACCCAAGTTTCAACAGTCAATCCTTCACCATCATATGCATCTATGTAAGAAATATACATCCCAGTATATTGGCAATAATTATACGCGTATTCATTATTGCCGAATGAATCTTCAAGTGTGACGTCCGCGCAAACCTCTAATGCAGAAGAAAGTCCTGCAGGGTTATGGATAGAATAGACATAGTTATCTGAAGAAGTCACATCTTCGATCAAACTAGTGACAATGTTTCCATCACCATCTGTAACAATTATTTCAACTGTATAAACAATTACTTCATCATCGGAACAATCACTAATACCATCATTTACTTGATGTATCCACGGTTGTGAACCATCTTGGCAATCAAACCAATTTACTTCTGAACCTACACAAGATGCTCCAATGTCCCATACTTGGCAATCGTCGGTTAAATCGCTTGGTGTGTTCATGTCCAACCATTGTTCATCCGCACCGTCTGCACAGTCGGCATAATCATCATTTATCCAATCAAAATAAATGGTTGTGCCATCTCCACAAATGAAGTCTGGGCTATCCACTAAATTATAGAAGTCAGCTGAAATTTCTAATTCATCTGAACCAACATCATACGCCATTGAAGAATAACCAGTAATAACACCTTCATCAGAATTATCTCCACAATCATCCCAGTCATCGTTTACTTGCCAGTCGTCAACCCAATTTCCATTATCACAAAGATGCATGTATTCGTACGGATCGTATGAGTCATCATCATCATCGTTGAATGGATTTAGTTCTCCTAATTCCATGTCAATTTCGTCTGCAAGATCTTCTCCGAATGTTTCTAAGGTCTCGGTCATTGAAGCTTCAAGGACATGCCCCATCATCCAGGACATCAAAGGATTAATTGGGCCACAACTGTTACAAAATCTAACAGTCGTTGAACCACCATCCCCTAACTCAACTGAAAGTGAGTCTTCCATCTCAAAGTACATGCCGCTACCTGCTAATTCGGATTCAGAAATCTCAAATACGCCTGAATTTGAGAGGGTGTCTGAAAGACTGAAATCAAATTCACCTACACCCATGCCGAACTCTTCAGTTGGAATACCAGACAAATCAAAAGCATAATTCATTGAAGCAGAATAAGTTCCATCCATCTCTCCGCACTCATCGTTGACGTCAGCCCACAAATCTGTAGAGCCTGTTTCAACACATTCCCATTCAGTTTCGTCTTCAGTTGAAACAATGGTGTATAAATCACTAGATTCATATAATCTCCATTCTGTGTGGGATGAATCTAATCCAATATCTGCGCTTGCGCTAATTCCAAAGTCGATATCAAGAGTTTCACCACCGCCTTCAATCAGAGCGATTACAGTAAATTCAGCGCCCATTCCAGCATTAATCGCTAAGTCTAGATCTGCACCAACCAATTCGCCGGTAATGACATCAAAATATTCCACATATAGTGCATCTGTTGTAAATGTGTTATCAATATCATAACTTGCTTGTATATCAAATCCTGTAGAGTCTGGAGAACCAAAGGTTGTCTCATTCCATTGCGTATACAATGCTGAATCTGCTAGCATTCCATGTCTGATAGTCAAATCTGTTGTTCTTGACCAAACATCACTACTGATTCCGTTGACGGTTTGTGCGGTATGGTCTTCTTCCGATAACACATACATATTTGATGCACCAGTTGTAATTTCTGCAACTATCAGGTCAAATCCTGCTTGAGTTGCAGCATCCATTACATCTCCAAGAATTTCATTCAAATCTAAGTCAGTAAATCCTTCGACATCGCCATCTAGATTGGACCAATCATATTCGATTCCATATGAAACTACATTTGTCGGAGTTGCAGCCATGGCACCTTGCGGTACGATGGATAGGGCTAATATTGTCGCTAAGAGAACGACGGAAACTGTTCGTTGGGATTGCTTCATACTGCCACGGAAGTTGCACTACCTCATAAAAGTTAGCCAAACTCAATAAATTCAATTATAATCTCAAAAGAGAGTCTCTCTTTCTCCAAATATCTATCCAATGTTGCATATCACTCTCTATTCCAGCAGACGAAACACGACAACCACAAGCATTTGCATGCCC
>DAJY01000103.1:0-9187 GCA_002499015.1 Euryarchaeota archaeon UBA242 | reverse complement strand
GGAGTCTCTATTGAGCCGTCTGAGTAACCATGAATTATGCAGCAAGCATCCGCATCATCGCCTGCCCATGCAGTTACTAAATATCCATTAGAACGAACTCCTTTTTCGTCCATACGACAAATAGCCAATCTATCTACAATCGTAGTGTTATCTTCCACAACCTTTTGCGCTAAAATTCTGTCAGACTTGGCTCTATCAACATGTTGTGAAATTTTTTCATCTTGTAATATCTCCTTCAATGATAATCCACTTGACAATAGATTTAGTGCATTTTGAAGGTGCTCGGGGTGTTGTAGGGAGAGTGAACGCGAGAATTGTAGTACTTTGCCGTCGGCCAAAAAATCCTCCTTTGAAATCCCACCTGAATCTAATGCATCCACGATAGGCATTATTTCATTGAGATGATTCAAATCAAGGACCGGAGAAAGCAAATCATATGCCAATCTTGCTGCACTTGGAGTTGCCTCCCAATGACAAACACCGCCTCTAGCAATGAATTCTTCTTCTTGTTTTGGAGAAGGGCGATTGGTTAAATGGTGGTCTAGATACCACCCACAATTTTCATGGAAAGGTAAATCGACAATTGCGGTGTTTTCATCTATGTATGAATCCATTGCCCCTGAACGAATCAAAGCTGCATGAGCAAAAACAACTTGTGCGTTTGGATTGGCTGCCTTGAGTACTGCTGCTGCGCATAACCCATCTAAATCAGAATCTGCAACAATACGTTTGAAATTCGGCAAACCTGCCAGCTCCAAGACTCCTGCACCACTCGCCACAACCATGCGTAAGCACAGGTCAAGAATATGTTTTCCTTGTCTTAAGCCAAAAGTGACTTCAATAAAGCCTCTTTACCATTACACATGGAGACCTCATGCGGTGTTGTTCTTGTAAACCTAGGAACGGTATTACTACTCCAATACCCGCAAGGACATTGGGATTTTCCGAAAGGCCATGTTGAAGATTCTGATGCTGACCATTTTGAAACCACCAGAAGAGAATTATTAGAAGAAACTGGAATTAAAGATATCCATTTTGTAGATAGTTTTGTTGAAAGAAGTGAATACTCATATCGTCATAGAGGTAAAATTAATACTAAACAAGTATACTGGTATCTAGCAGAAACTGAAAGAATCACCGTCACATTGTCGCATGAACATCACGGCCATATGTGGCTTGATTGGGATCAAGCCGAAGAACAATTGACTCATGCAGAAACAAAAAGAATATTGCAAAATGCACGCGTTCATATGCGCTCACTTGGCAAGGAATGAGTGTTAGATATCATCGTATTGAGAATCGTTTTGTCTCATTTTTTGCAACATATCTGCAACCCCAGATTCCGCTCCGCGCTTTCCTAATGGTTGCCATAATGTTTCTTCACTGACTAACATTTTTGAGATCCAACGGCTCATGATAAATAGCCAATCGGAAAATCGATTGATATAGATGAGCGAGATTTTCCTAACTGCATTTTCGCCCTCAGAATCCTTAAGCCTAACCATCTCTCTTTCCAATCTTCTTGTCACAGTTCTAGAAAGATGTAAAGCGGCAACTGGTCCATCCCCAGTTGGTAAAATAAAACTGGATAAAGGTTCTAAATCTAATAGCCAAGCATCCATTTCTTCAAGCAAAACATCAGATTGTTGTTGACCGATTAAGACCATGTATTGGGGGATTTTCTCCGGGTCGCAAGCCAACTCTCCCCCAAGATCAAACAATTCATTTTGAATCCTCTTCAGTGCTGAAGATATTACTAACTGAACTCGTTGTATTGCTTTACTACCGCCACCATCTTCATGCGCTGGTAAACGATTAATTTCCATTGCCACAATTCCAAGGGTTGCGTTTAATTCATCACAGCAACCTACGACCTCAAATCTCTGGTCAGATTTACTTATGCGTGAACCATCGACTAATGACGAACTACCGTCATCGCCTCCACCGGTGTAGACTCTCGTGATACGAACCATGGTCTCGCCCTCAACCCGCCGAGGTCATGCCTCTATGAGTGGTTTGCGGGCGTTGAACCCAGCATCTACGGCATGATACCATTCGATATCCTCTTCACCCATTGCCCACGAAAATAGTGAAAGATTGCCATCGACCACTCCATACCATTCCAACCGGCCTGGTTCCAAACAAGCTACTCTTGTACCTGTGGATTCCAGATTTTTCGCTGTTTGCTGCCATTGAGTGACAAGTTTAGCCAAATATTCTGCAATCTCTGAGACATGTTCGTGATTTGGATTCAGTGTTTCTAGCAATACTTCAAGTTCTTCACATAGATCGTGGGCTTCATCATTCATTACCTGTAAATCAATTAATAATTTTGATGCGAGTGTTAAAGATTCTCTAGCGCCTTCAATGGTAAGGATAACCGCATCACTTGGGAGATGTGCGAGCATAGGGTCGGTGTCTGTCAGAGAGGTTATCTCCATTGGACGACCTGAAAACTTTGAAGCATCTATAATTTCAGTCACAGTAGTTCCTTGTTATGGCACTCCTTCAAGTCATCGGCTGTTTTCAATGAGTAAAGGATGGTTTTTAAGATAATTAATTCGGTCAATAAAGGCCCATCGTAAATCGATTAGCCCAATTATAACCTGTTTTCTGCTTAGCCGAATATCGAAAAGTTGGGCAAAGGCTCACTTTCCGAGGCTTGGAACAATGTTAACTGGTTTTAGTTTCAATTTACGAACCATTTTGACCACTGATAATCCTGCAAGTAAGATCCACATGGTAATTTCGATTAGAACCAGACCAATATACGCTGGACCAATGCCTCCAAACAAATCAATCGCATCGTACGGGATGCCATAAAATCCAATGAAAAGCGCCTGAGAAAGTATGCTAGATGAAAACCAAATCAATACAGCATACCAAAGCATTCCCCCTATACGGTTTTGTTGTGCGCTCCTAAACATCTCAATCCTCAATATAGGATTAGTCGTTAAACCTCTTAAATCCTTCGCCTAATTGTGCAAGGAAATGCGCCTTGTTGAGCAAGTTATACATAAAACGGAAGTAAAATGCCGGAAAGTGCATTTTTCCAGAAAGAGTTTTATTATTCCTCTTCTCTTAATATTGGAAGGTTTTGTGCAGCGATAGGATCAATTAATTTCAAGTATTGATGGATTGCTTCTATCCATTCCTTTGCTACTGCTTTCTCTCCTCCAACATCGACAAGAGAGTCTAACCATTTGTCTGCTTCTTCCACATCTTGCATAAATAGATAGATTCTGTGGAGTGCCAAATATGCCATCGGGTTAAGATGTTCTTCATCTGCATCCCAGCCCTTTTCAAAACAAGAAATTGCCCCATGCGACCCCGATAATTGGCCACGCTGTAAGGCGACCATACCCGCTTGCGACCATGCCAGAGGTAGACGTCCAATCAACAATCCTCTGAAAACAAGCCAAGTCTGAATTCCTGCTAGAACAACTAGAGAAAAGAATCCTGCCCATTGCTCACTTAAAGACAAATCTGGCCATGTCTGAATAATCAATCCCGTCATACCGACACAGAACATGAATCCGGACATTGGAGCTATGAGAACTTCTCTGCGCGTAACCATCATGTGGTGAACACCTGCAACTATTCCAAAGGCACCTAGGAAAGCAAGGGTCGCTAAATGCCCTGAAACTGATACTGGATGTGGTGCAGATTGGCCAATAAAAAATCCAAACGCGATCAGTAATGTTAGTGTTCCAAAACGCCTACTGGGTGTTGGAAATGGTTGCCTTCTACTGCCTAAGACGAGTATTATTCCAATTACTGCCTCGAATGCAATCAGCAGCCAACGCATATCCGATTCGTTAGCGAATATCATCTTCTGCCCCAACTCAACCAAATGGCCCGTGTTTTTCACCCTATGCTTTGTGATATCCGCTACCACGATTTATCTCTGTGGCCCGATATAATTGTTCAAGCAATAGTACTGATGCCAATTCATGTGGAAATGTCATCAAAGATAGTGAGATTCTAGCGATTTCCTGTGATTTTCCACTCTTTGGCCATCCATCAAATGGCCCGATTGCCAGATGCGTATCATGCCCTTGTAGTGCCCACTCTTTGCATAAAGTTGCCAATTGTTCAGAAGTATATTGATCGCCTCCTTCGTCTAATAGAATTAATATTCCTTGCTTTGATTGTAATTGTTGCAAATAATCATCAACGCTTAATTTTTCACTATGCACCTCGGTTTTTATTCCCCTTGGCAATATCCTCTCGCTGTAACTTTGGATTGAGGAAGTCATGGATTTATCTTTTGATTTACCGTGAAAGTGAACTACAATCCGACCCATAGATATGCCAATGTGTTTGAGCACATGGCTTAATCGCATGATTTAGTTGAATTGTTGATATGAAGTAGATTGTTAGGGTTTTACACAAGCCTCAAGTTTAGGAGAGCAGAGGGTAAGATATGGGATGGTGGCCGTTCGCAAAGAAATCAGCAAAGCGCGTCGTCGATGACCCGCTATTGAAAGATAATCGCACCTGGATTAGCGAATTGAGAGACCTTTGTGAAATGAATTTTGATACACCTGAAGAGGCTCGCCGGCAAATTCGCCATAGACAAGTTGAATGGCGTAATAGTTACAGTGAAGGTATCTTGACAAAAGCAAATTTGGAAGGGTTGGAAAGCCGTGCTTTTCACCTTCTGACATGTGATGATTCTGAATGGGTGCGATGGTTGGATGACTTGGAATTCTGGAAGCCCGGGTGGAAACCTGTAACAAATCGTACAAACGAGGCTTGAAGAAGGAGAGCCATAGCCCCAAACACATGGGTAAGCCGACTGTGCACTTGCTGTATACTTGTCCATTTAGTTGGAAAATACGGGGTTTAATCGATTATATTGGACTTGATGTCGATTATATTGGAATCAATGGGCTAAGAGCAAAAAAGGAACTAGCCTTTGTTGAAGATTGGAATAAAGTTCCAGTTTTAACCGACTCCGATGGCTCAATCCATTACGATTCCACTCCGATGATGTTCTACCTTGATGAGAAATATAACTCCTCTAAATTATCCACAATGGGTGATGTTGCGCGACGCGATGAATGGTTACAATGGGTTGATACAAAAATGTCTAAGGCAACGATTCCAATATTGTATGGTGGGTTGTTTTCAGCCCTCCAAACTACTGTTCGGGTTTCAAAACTAGAAAAGTTTGGCTTCTTTTCTAGACGCCTATATGCATGGGCTGGATTCCCAATAATGTGGGGATTTATCGCTCGTTCAAGAGTGAAGAAAGATGGACGCACCCCTAAGCAATTATGGCATGACCTTCTTAGTGAATTCACATCATCCCACAACGGAGATTTCTTTTCAGGAGATTCTCCCGACCTTGTCGATTTCGCTGCATTTGGCTATATGCGTTCGATCTCACCCTTCCCTCAATTTTCAAAATTGGAAGATCATGAAGCTGGAATGGCTTGGTATAATCGCATGATGGCGACTATTCAATGAGGTGGAAAATTGCCAATAGTTAACCTACTCGAACTAGAGTTTGAGACGGTTGAAGCGGATAGTATCTTTGTTGGCACTGATAAAGGCGGTTGGGTATATTCTGGTCAGAGACCAAGACATGAGGTCGAATGTCCTAAATTTTATATTCTCAAACAACCAATTTCAAGGAGACAAATTGCAACCATACTAAACGGTCCAGAACCTGATGAAAGACCTGATGACTTGATGGAAGGCATTGATGGAACTGCATTGAAGGAAATTCTTTCACATGCAAATAGTAGTTTGCAAAAATTGAGTAATTCCACTTTGGATGATGATTGTGAATGGGAAGTTCGTTGCCCGAGTGAAGGGGAATGGCGAATTGCACATCAACAAATCATTTTGAATTACCCTGCTAAAAAGGTGGAGATACTCGCTGATTCACCAGCATCAAATTACCGCGGTGCAATGATGGATGGCAGGCCTAGAAAGTCAACTGGAATGGGGCCTACTGCTAATCACAGGGCGGCGATTGAATCACACCCAACTAAGAATTTAGTTGCACTTTCTTCAATCCCAATGGACAGAAGTTTGGGCGATGTTATTGCCAGATTAGTAATTACTCCTATTAGAAAAGAGCCGGGGTTAATGGTTCCTGATAATGCTGATTTTGCAAAAAATCTTCGCGGAGAATTATTTTGGATGACACTTCTTGGAATCATTCCTTCGTTTGCAATCCCAATTTTAAGAGGGATGTCTGATTATGCAGTAAATGGTTGGCCAAATTTATTATTTGGCGGACTATGTATTGGCTTTGTTAGTGGTGCATTTTGGAGACCTCGCAGACCGAGTATCGCCATTCAAGATGTGAAGTGATTATTCTTCTTCGTCAACATACGCTGTAATCAGTGATTCCCAGTATGAATCTTGGCGGATAGAGTCTGCCGCACAAATTGCAGCCATGTTGACTATATGACGTACACCATCTTGTCTTGCAACCAGTTGAACTGGTTTATTCATCCCTTCTAAAATTGGCCCTGTCATCTCTGCGTCTCCCAGTTCCTCGAGTAATTTGTAAGCGATGTTTGCTGCCGCAAGATTAGGCAAAACAAGTACATTGGCTGGTCCATCAAAGGACATGAATTCGTATTCACCTTGTACAGCTCTATTGAGTGCTGTATCCCCTTGCATTGGCCCATCTATCATCAAGGATGGGTCGAGTTCTCTAGCAAATTCAATCGCTTCTTCAATCCTCCTAGAACGTTGCGCTCTACTGCTACCGAAATTAGAAAATGATAACATTGCAACCTTAGGGTCGACACCAAAACGACGAGCAACCTTTGCGGTTTGAACTGCTATTTCCGCTAATGTTCTACTATCAGGATATACATTGACGGTAGCATCTGCCAAGAAAATCGTTCTACCTTTGACATTCATCATATAGCATCCAATAATACAATGTGCGTCATCTGCTGAACCGATCAATTCGATAGTTGGCCTAAGCACGTCAGCATAATTTCTTGAAACTCCTCCAACGAATCCATCAGCATGACCGCTCTTTACCATTTGACTTGCGAAATATGGACGGCTCTTCAGCAACCTAGCAGCATCGAGGTAAGTCATGCCCTTACGCTTCCTATGTTCAAACACAGCCTTTGCGTATTCACCCTTACGGCGTTTGTCACGGCGCGGGTCATATGACTCATAATCGAAATGTAGACCTAATTCTTCCACCATCATATCGATTCTTTTCTTTTGCCCAAGTAATATCGGGATGCAAATTTTCTGTTCTGCTAATTGTGCAGCGGCCTTGATAACTTTCTCATTATCTCCTTCAGGGAACACTATTCTTTTGCCTCTCCCACATACTTGATTGATGACATGGCGCATTACTGAATAAGATAATCCAAAGCGACCTTCCAGTTGTTCTTTGTATTTTACAATGTCAAAATCTTCGGCCTTAACACCGGTTATTCCTTCATCTACGGCTGCTTGTGCAACCGCACTAGCCTCCCAAATTAATACGCGTCTATCGAACGGTTTTGGAATAATATATTCCGGTCCATATTGCATTGTCGCACCATCATAAGCGGCTGAAATATAATCTGGAACTGGTTCTTTTGCCAGTGCTGCGAGCGAATAGGTTGCGGCCAATTTCATACCTTGTGTAATATCACGCGCTCTAACATCTAATGCTCCGCGGAAAATATATGGAAACCCTAATACATTATTCACTTGATTTGGATAATCTGACCTTCCTGTAGCGATAATGGCATCATCCCTTACTTCAAGGATATCCTCTGGGTCTATTTCTGGAGTCGGGTTAGCAAGTGCAAAAATTATCGGTTTAGCAGCCATTGTTGCCACCATTTCTTTAGAAACTAATCCCCCTCTAGACAATCCTAGCATCATATCAGCTCCTTTCAATGCATCTGCTAAATCTCCACCCTTGATATCGTGTGCAAATGTTGCTTTGAATTCATTTAGTTCTCCGGCATCTAAACGCTTCTTTGTCACAATACCTTGGCTATCTACCATCAAGATGTTTTTATTTTTCACCCCTACTGCAACATAGTGGTTGGCACAAGCAATTGCACTTGCACCAGCACCGATAACAACAACTTTGATTTTTGATACTTCTTTTCCTTGTAATTCAACTGCGTTCAGCATTGCTGCTGCAGAAATAATTGCGGTTCCGTGTTGATCGTCATGCATAACTGGAATATCTGTTGCTTCTGCAATTCGCCGTTCGATTTCAAAACATTCTGGTGCCTTGATATCTTCAAGATTAATACCACCGAACGTTTTTGCAATATTACAAACTGTATTGATGAATTCTTCAGGGTCTTCTGTATCAACTTCAATATCAAAGACATCGATGTCTGCGAAAGTTTTCAATAACAATCCTTTCCCTTCCATGACTGGTTTACTGGCTAATGCGCCAATATTTCCAAGTCCTAATACTGCTGTACCGTTTGAAATAACTGCGACTAAATTACCTTTAGAAGTATATTTATACGCATTTTCGGGATTTTTTTCAATCTCCAAGCACGGGTAGGCCACACCAGGTGAGTAAGCCAAACTCAATTCATATGCAGTTGAATGTGGCTTAGTAGGTACAACCTTGATTTTTCCACGTGGTTCCTGTTCGTGATATTCTAACGCTTCTTTGCGTAACATGCGCTCTTTATTCTCGCGTACCATTTGGTTCCCCTTCCTGTTGGGAGTGGGTCTGTGGTATGAGTGTTGTGTGTTTTTATTACAACTTATTCAAGTTCTGTCACCAAAATAATCCAGCGAGATTGTAACTAAGGGCAGTAATAACTGTGAAATTGGCTGATTATTAGTTTCACATCTAAGGGCCGCGTTCAAATACTGGAAAAGCCTCCTTGTATACTATGACTAATTATTACAAGTCGGCCAAAGCGTCTCGCAGTGCCAGCCAAGCAATCTCGCTTGTACTGATAATGTTGCTTTCTAGTCTGGCTCCTATACTGGCATCTCCTGTTGTTTCTGCACATGGAGTGAAGGATAGCGCGATATGGCCAAACGAGGGGCACAACGACACTGGTTGGGTTCAACTCAATACCGTCGGTGCAGGAGTAACTCCCGGGGCCCAAGGCATGACTGAATGGCAATTAGAGTTCGCTCCTGGCGCTGATTTATCAAATGTTTCTTTGCAATTAAGAGTAAATGGTAGTGATGGTTTACTAATTGAAGAACCGATTCTTAC
>DAJY01000085.1 GCA_002499015.1 Euryarchaeota archaeon UBA242 | reverse complement strand
GTAAGTTCTGTTGAATATAGAATAAATGATGGTAGTTGGAACAGTGCCTCATTCCAGATGGAAGATAATGTTACTGCTTTACAAAGAATTTCTTGGACAATTGCATTAGATACAACAAAGATTGGTAAGGGGAATCAAACCATAGAAATACGTGCATTGAATTCTGAAGGAAATCAATCTTTGCCAATATTAGTTCAAGTTGAAGGAACAGATTCCTCATCTAGTTCCTCAATGTCATGGACAGTAGGACAGTATGTTGCTTCGGTAAGTTCGCTGTTAGTGGTATGTCTGATTGGATTAATATTCATAGCACGCACTGAATCTCCACATAGCCTTGCTTTGACTTATTCCGATGATGGAATTGATGAAGTTTTGGAAGCAGATAAAGATTTAGCAGCAGTAATTGATGCTGAATTAGTAGATGACAACAATGCAAATGGTTGAAGTTTCATAATTACCTTGTGAAACTTTACGATGTTTGAAATGGAATATAGGTGAGGGGTCGTTATGCGAACATTCAGTGACCGGGTACTTTCAATACAGCCCACAGGTGTTCGCAAGATGTTTGATTTGGCTGGAGATGATGTTATTTCATTTGGTTTGGGAGAGCCAGATTTCCAACCACCTAATGTTGCTATTGAGACTTTCTATAAAGCGATGAAAGATGGTCATAACAAGTATACAACTACGGCGGGTCTTCCTGCCTTGAGACAACAAATCGCAGAAGGTTGGAGCGATTATCAAGATGGACTCAATTCCGACAATGTATGTATTACAATGTCTGGGACAAATGCAATACTCAATCTCTTTTTGACTCTTGTAAACCCAGGTGATAATGTTTTGATTCCAGAGCCTTATTTCCCACTATATGGCCCCGATGCCAAACTATGTGGTGGGGATGCCAAATACTACCCATGCCGCTTTGAGAATGAATTTGTTCCCAAAGTAGAAGACTTAGAACAACTAATCGATGAAAATACAGTGGCAATACTGTATAACTTCCCTAGCAACCCTACTGGTGGCACGCTAAATCTGGAGCAGAGAGATGCCCTTCTTGATTTTGCCAAAAAGCACGACCTGTGGATAATTACAGATGAAGTATACGACCGGATCGTATTCGAAGGAGAACATGTTTCATTTATGGGGACTGGATATGACAAAGTGCTGTTAATCAATTCTTTCTCTAAAACATTTGCAATGACTGGTTGGAGATTGGGATATGTAATGTCCACCAATTTAGATGCGATGAAACAAGTAATAAAAATGCAATATTATATGACTGCATGTTCCAATGATGCAATGCAATACGGTGTTTTGGCAGCAATGCAAGAAGCTTCAGATTTCCCAGATATTGTTTCAGCAGAATTCAAGCAGCGTTGTGACTTGATAGTTGGACGACTCAATAAAATGGATGGGGTTGAATGCCATAAACCGAAAGGTGCAATCTATGTTTTTCCAAAGGTAGAGGTTGAAGGGATGAATAGTGAAGAAATCGCCTTAGAGTTGCTCAAAGATGGAGTCTTATGTTCCCCAGGCAGCGCATTCGGTTCAGCAGGTGAAGGCCATCTGAGATTTGCTTATACTATTTCTCAAAAAGATATTTCCAGGGGCATGGATAAGGTTGAGGCAACATTAAAGCGTCTAAGAAATAAAGAGGATTGAAAATGATAGAGTCAGTAATTCTATTTCTTTTAGGCAGTTTCATCGGTTATATTAGCCCGAAACTGCCTGTATTAATGATCACTCGCGCTAAAGGATTCAACTATCACTTCTCACATCACCCAGAGCCTATTTCGCTCAGTCCCTATCTAACTCAAAGGTTATTGCACATGCGAACATTTTACTGGTTAGGTCTTGGATTTGCTCTGATTCCAATAGCGGCTGGTTATGCATCACTTGTTTGGGGTTCTGCACCATTTGGGTTTGGGATGTGGCTAAGTTCAGGATGGTCAGTAATCAATAGACTTCAAACATTTATCGGCGGAACTCCACCTCCTTGGACCTATGAAATGGCTATTAGGTTGCAATTAGTTATGAATAAATCAAAGCAAAATCCATGTTGTGATTTTCCAGAGCCGGAATGGCAATTAACAGCAGTTCGTTGTTCATCTTGTAACATTACGCTAGATGAAATGCCAAGGCCTGACTTAGGTCGGAAGAGGTCTGATGGAATCTTTGCTGGCAGTATACGATTATTGGCAAGTGACGGCTACCCTATTGTTAGTGAACAAAGTGAAGAATAACTCTCATTATCACTTTATCCGAAAAATCGGCGACTTGCCTAAAAAGTACTTTTTTGGCTGTTGCGAAGGGCAACCTTTGAGGTTTGAAGCAATACCCGGAGGTTATGGGAAGGAACTCTAGCAAGGGTCCGTTAAGCACAAGGCTGTGGTTAACGATAATCGCCTTCGCACAAATATTCCTCACCCCTCTAGTCGCATTTTCAATGACATACCTTGTTAATTTCGATAATTCGGGTGATTCGATATCTTTATCATTTCAACTTGAAATGGTTCCTTGGATAGGTGCTGCATCGTTGTTTTATGGGATGCTAGCATTATTGTTGGCGTTGATTATGGGTGGATATACTCCAGTTTCAATCGTAGAAAGAGGTGGCTGGAGAAGATCACTTGGTCTAAGCCGTAATCCGAGAAATGCACATCAACGTAGGGAGTCTAGAAGATCAGCTGCAAATTCACCACATGGTCAACTAGCAATATTGGCGTATGATCGAGATGTTATGGGCTATAAATTTCTTTCTACGCATGGGGGTTTGATGCTACTGGCAGTCCCTTTTCAAGTACTATTAGCAACAATTCCATTAGCGGTTTTGTTGCTACTACCGGAGAATATTGTACGAAATCATAGAGGATTAGAACTGGCTCTATTGATATACCTAATCTGTCTTGTTTTTGTGATGAAATATTTTCCAAAAATCGCTTACAAGTATATTGGTGCAGCAGCAGTGACAAGAAAATGGTTAGTTTCAATGACTAGACTATCTTGGTTAGCACCGATTTTAGTTTTGTATATGATGGGGCGTATGGCTGCAATAATTATTCTTGGTTGGATCGGTGAAGATGATGGGCTAAGTTTTTCTTTCGAGAAAAGTTTCTTTGAATCGTTGTTGGGAGTTGACTCTATTCCTGACACATCATTCGTTGATTTATTAACAGCTTTAGCAGTTATGCCGATGGCTGCTTTCACCACTCTAGCAGTATTGGGCGGGTGCTCGGGAGAGCCTCCAGAATGGATGAGAAAAGGCAATGAGTTAATTCATGAGGAGGCAGGGAAAGAAAGAGACAAGCCAGCATTCCTTGACAGTATGGTGGTCAAAGGCGCGGGCATGATATTGGCAGGTGGTGCTACTGCCGCTTTAGTCGCGGCAACAGGTGCTGTAGGAAAATCACAAATGGCAGTTCAAGGTATTGGTGCGCTGGCAGCAGGCGCCCCAGGTGCAACTACTGCAGTAACCCAAGGAGTAGGAATGGCACAATCGGGTACTGAACTGTTATCTAGTGGCGATGGCATTAGTACTGCTAGTGAGATTATTGGTGATTCAAGTAATCCACTATCATCAATAACGGATTTGGCTCAAGATGAATTTAACTTTGGTGATTTCGATGATATTGTCTCTGCAGAATCTAATCTAGATGACCATAAAAAACCTGCAATTAGGGGATTAGGGCCTAGTTGAAATCATTCGTCAATATATTGACTCGATGTAATTGAATTGATTCGGACCCCAAAGGGGTCTATTTTTAGGGATAATCATTTGATGGCCATCTTCATAACCCGAACCAATGTCCGATAGTCGTTGGTGCTAATGCGTCGTGTCTCAAATGTTGCCCTTGTTGCTTTACTATTGTTACAAACAATGGCTTTAGGATTGTCCCATCCAGTAAGCGCTGGAGGTTCTAATGATGATTTCTTCGTTACTGGGATTAGTATTGGAAACGGTAGCATAATGGCGGATACATGGGTTCAATCAGATGGTACCACAGTTGAATATGTGTTTGAATTATCACCGATCGAAATTTCAATGTCGATTCAGCGGGGTGGACTCTCCTCGATTGGAAAATCAACAGATGCAACACTAGAAGTGGTACATCCAATTGGCTTTGTAATGGAAACTTTTAGTTGGACTAGTGGGGATTTAATCGGTGGCCAAGGAGCATCCAAATCTTTTGTATGGACTCCTTCAGCAGCACACTCAATTCTTAACACTACTACAAATGATCTAAGTGGTGGTTTGATTCTAAGGGCAACGGTTAGTTACTCTGGTGATGACAGAAATGATAACGACCAGATGGAACAATC
>DAJY01000055.1:10998-13911 GCA_002499015.1 Euryarchaeota archaeon UBA242 | reverse complement strand
TTTGTTGACAGAAGCGGGCGCGGCACCTGAGTTATTTTCAATTCTATTATTTTCAATCTTGAAAATGACGAATGGTAAGCGCCCGCTGAGAACAATATGCAACATTACAAAGCGGGCGCGGCAGGATTTGAACCCGCGGTCTTCGGCTTAGGAGGCCGATGCATTATCCAGCTATGCTACACGCCCAAGCCTTGCGAAATAATCCTGTGATTAGATGGTTGCGATTATGTAACCACTTGCTTCGAACCAATCTCTGCAACTTGGTGTAAGAATAATTCAAGTTGAATCCTACCAACGACTGAAGTTTTCAAAGAAACATCGCATTCGGCTAAAGCGATCAATAATTGTGAAAGTACTGCCTCATCGAGATGGAGGCGGCTGGCAGTAAGTAGGCTGTGGAAGTGTTCAACGACTTCTTCTGCTTCAAAGTTATATTTTGTCATCAACTCGTCTAATTGACCCATTGCACCCTTTAAAACTCGTGAATTTTTGCTACCATTTTTCTCCCAGCGCCATTGGTGAACCTTTCCTCTTAGTGCTTCTTCAATAACGCGTTGTATCTCTCTAACCGAAGTTGCCGCCAAGACGGTTTGCAGATTTTTCCTATCATTAAGTAAATTTCTTTGCGATAATAATTGTGTTAAAAAAATTGCTTTGCGGAGATTGCCGTTTGATACATGAGCGATGTCGCCTATAATCCCCCTATCTGGTGAAAGGCCTTCTTCTGTAATTATTTGATTCAAACGGCCTTCAATATCCTCGCGAGAAATTATTGAAAAACGAATTAACTGAACTCTAGAACGTAAGGCTTCTATGATTCGTGAAGGGGTTTTGGCGGTGAAAATAAATCTAGCACTGCGGCTACTTTCTTCAACCATGCGCCGTAGATATGATTGTCGTATTTTGCCGAGGAAATCTGCATCTTCAATGACAATGATTCTTGAAATTGGAATTTTAGTGCCTTTATTGTGTTCGGATGATTCAATACCGGCTGGGGCTACATCGCCAGCAATTGCTGGAGAGAGATTGGAATCATAAGCATCTAAGGAAGTACGACCTGCTAATGTGTCTTTGGAACTTGATCCTTCAGGTCTAAGAAATTCCTCAAATTTATTCATTGCATCAGCTGTTTTTGCTAAATCTCTGGCCTGGATAATATGAGTTGTAGCTTGCCACGAAGGGCCGAGGACTTGTCTAGCGACTAAACGCCATGCGGCAGTTTTCCCGATCCCTGAGGGCCCAGAAATGAGAAGATGTGGTGGGTTTGCTTGCAGTGAACTGCGTTTTAGGTATTCACGTATGTTATCTGATAGAAGAAGTTCGTCAAAACGCCTTGGCGCCTTTTCCTCAAGCCAACTCGCCATCTAAGACCAACTCAAAGTCATAGGTCTTTCAACTCTCCCATCGAGGAAGGTTCAGAAATTATGCAGATTTCACTCTGCAGATAGGCGCTTTGTTCCATTGCGTCGCAATTTCATGAAGATACGGGATCCACATGCCTTACAACTGATACCATTACGCTCTCGGTGGAACGATTCTAGGCTTCCGCAATCTGCGCATTTATAATCTACTAGCTCTGCCATAACAAACAACTCCAAACCTTCCGACAAGCCACCCTTTCTTGAACCTGTCCGTCGCGTGACGGTGCAACTTTCAATAAAAAGGCGGAGCGAAGTGTCCTAAATCAACTTTAGAATCCACCAACTAAACCAGGCATTAGGCGAACCTTGGATGCTTGTGAAAAGTCAAGGTTATCAATTTCATCAGCTGAAACCAAACGGTCATCTACGAAAACCCAAGTTCCTTCAGAGGAAGTTGCCTTCTCTGTTAGTTCACTCTTGGTCATCTCAACTACACTGTGGCCAGTGGCGTCTGCAATTTCAACGGTAATGGTTGGTTCATCAGATCCACCGACAAGACCTGGCATCAAGCGAACACTAGCATCATCTGCCATATCCAGGTTGTCGATTTCATTTGCTGAAACCAAACGGTCATCGACGAAAACCCATGTTCCCTCTGTGGAACGAGCTTTCTCGGCAATTTCGGTCTTGGTCATCTCGACTACACTGTGGCCAGTGGCGTCGGCTATCTCTACGCGGTACATCTTATCGGACATTTTTTATTCCTCGGTATTTACTTTGAAGATTCAAGAGTATATCAACACGCGAATGTGAATTCGTTTGCCGAGTCATACCTATCTCTCCGTTGCATAGATACCATACTTTCAACGTGTTATAAAGAAGTAACAATAATATCGTTGATGAGGGCGTTACTGACAAACTGATATCGGAAAGCAGAGATTCTATCTAATTGGCATGTAGTCAAGGAGAAATTACCGACTAGATCGAAGTGTGAATAAATGATTAATTTGATAAAATCAACATCTCAAGGAAATTGATTTGTAGGCGCCCACTCCGAGAATTGAACTCGGGTCGCAGGAATGACAATCCTGCATGATAACCTCTACACCAAGCGGGCCTAAGCAAGTCTTCGGTTACACAACCGCTATTTAAGCCGCGCCATGTGGATAGGATGAGGGCGAATTATGACTGCAAAGAAAAGTTCTGCTGAATTGGCTCGCGAAGAGGCCGAGGCAAACCAATTAGACAACATGTTAGGAAATGCTTTTGGCGATGCTGGGGGTATCAGTTCTCCTGTTGTTGAAGAAATTGAAACTCCTTCCGAAGAGCCGGAAGCGAGCCAAGGTGAATCTCCTGCTCCCGGTGGCCCGCCTTCGGGACCTCCTTCAAAATCACCAAGTGGCCCACCATCCGGTCCACCTTCAGGCCCACCTAGTGGACCTCCTTCAAACTCACCAAGTGGCCCACCATCCGGTCCACCTTCAGGCCCACCTAGTGGACCTCCTTCGGAAAAGGAAGAAGAACCGGAACCTGTGATTGAAGAAGTAGTTGA
>DAJY01000055.1:1272-10821 GCA_002499015.1 Euryarchaeota archaeon UBA242 | reverse complement strand
CTGAACCTGTAGTTGAAGAAGCACTCGCGACGCCTACTCTTTCAGTAGAAATAGAGCAAGAAATGGACCGATTAAATGCTGAAATTACTCGCCTTCGACGTTCGATGGCAGGTGCTGCTGAAGTTATCGAAGACTTGGAAAATCCACCAATGCCTCCTGCC
This sequence comes from Euryarchaeota archaeon UBA242, assembly GCA_002499015.1. Lineage (GTDB taxonomy): Archaea > Thermoplasmatota > Poseidoniia > Poseidoniales > Poseidoniaceae > MGIIa-L1. The sequence continues at coordinate 10,660 of DAJY01000055.1, read as the reverse complement.
GTCTTGGAAGATATTGTTGTCCCTGCCTACCTTGTTGGTGATTTTGCTCGCTTAGCACGTCAATTGGATAGAGAATTATTGATTAGAGCTAATATGGGTACTATCGCAATGTTGCATCCAGACAAGCCTGGAGTGATGATCTCTACCAAACATATGACTTTGTTACCGCGTCTTGATGAAAGAGGCTTATGTGCAGCAGAACTTGGTTCTGGGGCACCACGCGGCGCTCCTGAAGAGTGGCGTATTTTGGAAGTATTACTCGCTTCAGTGAGTTTGCTTACAGGCGGCCCTGCTGCTGTTGTACATTCCTTTGGAGCATATACTACCGCCTCATCCTGTGAGAAGGATTTGATCGTAGTTCAACCAATTGATGAAGTTGGCAAGAAACAGATTGGTAAGATTATCATTGTTGACCCTGATGACGACAACCCTGAAAACTTCCTACGACAAGTCGCTGAAGCCTTGAATCAAGGTGGAATGCGCTGTGTTGTTATTCGTGGTAATGGTGCTTATGCAGTTGGTGCAGACTTGGACCAAGCTTGGGCAAATGCTGCAATGCTTGAACATAGTATGCGAATTGTAATGTTGGCTAGACAAGCAAATCTTAAGATTTGATTCAGTTTGAATCCTTGGCTGCCCTACAGACTGCAACAAAGTTATCAAACATCTCTTTACCGAATTCAGAATCGTTAACCTCTGGGTGGAATTGTAATCCGAAGCGGTCACCTTTTTCGTTTTCCATACCTTGAATTTTACATGATGGGCTGGCAGCAGTGATGAAGAATCCTTTTGGTAATTGGTGGACTTCGTCATTGTGAGATTCCCAAACGGTTTGACTTTGATTTGTGCCGGCGAATATTTTTCCACCACCATTTTGCAGTTCTATTTGCATTGCCCCAAATTCGGGTGCTGGGGATTCGCGAGCATCGCCTCCATAGAAACGGGCCATGAATTGATGTCCTGCACATATTCCAAGTATTGGGATGTCCATTTCCAGATATGCAGCACAATTTCCTAACTCACCGGTTAGTCCTACTCTAGCAGCCCCTCCAGAAAGAATTATTCCATCGACTTTACGCAGATTTTCAAGTGGAGTTGTATTTTCAATGATTTTGGTATCTACTTTCAAGTAGCGCAACATTCGCCATTCACGGTGTGTCCATTGCCCGCCATTATCAACTACATCAATGACAAGTGGCGCTTGGCTCATATTGTGTCGGTGTGGAAAGACGGCCATCAATATGCCGCCTATTGAGTGATGGCTGAAATAGACGATTTCAAAAGGGACCGCCGCTAGGACAAACTATGGGAAGGGTGTTGGCTCTTACATTCGTTGCGCTTTTGATGTTGGCTTCAGTGCCAACCGTAGCGGCCTGCGAAACTGAAGCTGCGCGTATTGCTAATGGCCAATTACCTTCACCGACAGGTATTTCTCCAAATAAAGACGATTCAATACGCGAAACAGTGCGTATTTCTGAAATTGGACAAACAGTTGCTAGGACTCAGTTGTGGATGGTGGTGATGGGAGCCAATTTGAGTGAACGTCAAATCGCAGATGAAATTGACCGAGCCATGATCGAAAATGGTTCTAATCCTGATTGGCCTTCGTTTGAAACAATAGTTGCTTCAGGCGCAAATGGCGCTATTCCCCATGGTGATGCTGAACACGCCGGAGCTGGCCCTAAACAGGTTATGGTGGGTGATATTGTCGTTGTTGATTTAGGTGCGAGAGTTAATGATTGGGTTAGCGATATTACCAGAACTTATGCGGTTGGTGGAACGGAAAATGCAACCATAATCAAAGCATATATGGCAGTTTATGATGCACAAAATTTAACTTTCCCGTTAATTGAAGCAGGTACACCTGCTTGGTCGTTAGATGATATTGCTCGAACACATATTGAAAACGAAGGTTTTGGAGAATATTTCATTCATTCACTTGGACATGGCTTTGGAGTCTGCGTTCATGAGCCTCCTTTGCTCTCTGGTGGAACTGATGACCCGTTATTCGGATTATCATACAACCAGCAACCACTGGCAGTTTACGATGCAATCACTATCGAACCGGGGATTTACATCGACGGTTGGTTCGGTATCAGAATTGAAGATGATTTCTTGGTAAATCAAGAAGACCATGAATTTTTGAGTGAAATTATTCCTAGGGATTTAGATTGGTTTATGATTTATGAAGATGCATACAATGCTTCTGAATTCCCTGGTATTGAAGATAACACTGCTAACTTGCCAGAAGATTCGTCTCTTCTGCCCGCGCCCGTTGGCATCATCGAAATAATTTGCTTATTTGCACTTGCAGCATGGAGAAAATTGATGGGCGAAGATACTATTGAAATCGTATGATTTCATCTTTTAGAAGTAGTTTCAATTGTTATGATGTACCATGGAGGTTCCACAAACGCGGCACCAAACCTTTGTTCCGTCTTTTCTTGGAATTACTCCTGTGATGTCAATTGTGACTCCACACTTGCATTGAATCGTGTTCCCCATATTACAGCCCAAGCATAACTGCTTGATGAATTAAACGCTCAGATAGGCCTTGACAGCCACACTTCAAAACAAGCAAAACATTTGCTCGATGAGAATCCCTTAATCTCCTCTATGGTAACTGATTCAATTATTGCTGATGTTTTCTCAATCGCCTCTATAATCAATTGTTTTTGCGATTCAAATTCGTCTTTATCGATGATAGCCCAACCTCGTAATACCGTTGTATCTCCCTTTTTCAATAGTGGAATTAATTCTGGTAAATGACTTATGCTATCATGGGGCAAATTAACTAATAATAAATCGCAACTTTCTACCAATTCATTATCCATCGCCCATTTGGTGGCATCAGCGCAACGAATTGTTGCTGGAGAAAAACTACTGCTAGAGGATTTTGTAACCAAATGTTCAATGTTCATTTGCAGTAGTTCTACCGCCTGTGGATTTAGGTCTCCTACATGATAGCCAGAAACTAATCCATCTTCAGCCAATAACGCACCCATGCTAGGGCCGACTCCCGCGTATGGGTCGCAAACTACAATTCCTCGGCCAAGCCTCTGTGATAGATTTTTAGCACTCGTTACAGTATTAATTCTTTGAGTTGATAGGCGAATTGAAAAATATACTTTGCTGGGATCAACCCATAATGAATAACCATTTTCTTTAATTCTAGTCAGCGTTGATTCATTACCATCTCTACTCTGAACAACTCTTAGTTTTCTGATTCTGAAGTCCCCTTGAACTCCTTCATCAGCACAAATAACCCGGATATTAGGTGACTGATGTAACATAGCTTCTGCTATATTCGATTCGAATTGTTGCAATTCTGGTTCAATTTTTACAATTTGTAAATCACCTTGAACTTCGAATGCTGCCGGCCACTCACTTTCCATTTTTTTGAAAATCTCTTCATCCAGTCTTTGAGTCCAATGTGATGGCCCTTTTACTCTGCCATCAACCATCACTTCCGGCATTCCCTGCCATACTGAATCTCCTGCAATGGGCGCATTATCCAAAAGTGGAATGCCCTTTCTACCCCCTTCTAATGGGTGAACTCCTGCCTCGCTAAACAACCAGCCATTGGACTTACAAAAGTCCAACCAAGTCTGGGTTTGCGCGCTCGGCACACTCAAATGACGCATGATGCTCGCTACATCCAAGCGAAGGGAGGGTTTGAGGATGACGGCAAAAAATAGTAATTCTCTCAACTTACCAGATTGTGGTCTTGTGTTAATTGGCATGGGACCTGGGAACTTTTCATCGATGACTATTGAAGCGAAACAGGCCGCACAGGCATGTGATTCGCTCCGCTATGAAGCCTATACCGCCCTATGGCCACAAGATCAATTGGATTTATTGGAAGCGGAATGTGGTCAAATTACTAAGGTGATGCGTCCTGAAATTGAATCTCCTGAACTATTATTGGAGTTGGCCAAGAGTTCTTTAGTTGGATTACTGGTTGTTGGCGACCCACTACAGGCAACAACGCATGTGGATTTGCAGTTACAAGCGGCTGAAGCGGGGATTGAATGTATTACATTCCACGGAATTTCTATTACAACCATAGTAACCGGTGCAATTGGTTTATCCAATTATAAATTCGGCAGACAGACTACTCTAACCTATCCATATGGCGGCTGGGTTGCCACTTCTCCATTAGAGGTATTAGCACAAAATAATCATTTGAATTTACATACTCTAGCTCTACTCGATTTAGACCCAACCGGTGCAGGAACTGGTGACCAGCGCCCTATGCAACCTAGCGATGCTAGTTCTGCTCTAATGATGATGTTTACAAAATTACAACAATCTGTTGATGAGATGCAAGGTGATAGTGCCTTAGAAAGAATGAGAGTTGAGGCCTGTAAACAATACTTGCAAACTTCGATAGAGCAACGGATTGTTGTCTTGTGTAGTGATATGGGTTGTTCAAATGAGCAGATTATTACTACTACAGTTGGTCAATTAACTCAACTCGAAGGTGGGAGGCTGAATTGTTTAGTATTTCCCTCTTCTTTGAGTGATGTTGAAGAAGCGGCGTTACTTCGTTGGAAAAAGGAGTGATGTTTTTTGATGTCAGATGAAATTATTCTTCTCATCTCTTTTTTACTATTTTTGATGCTTTTTGCAGGCGTTGGGCTTGCATCAATGAGGGTCAAAGAAGATACAACAGATGACTATCTTGTTGCAGGAAGAGGGATGCACCCCGCTTTGGCTGCATTATCTGCCGTCAGCACTTGGAACTCAGGATACATGTTTATTGGTTTTATTGGATTCATTTTCGTTCAAGGCTATTCAGCGGTTTGGATTGCACTTGTTTCTACAGTGGGTCAACTCGTTGCATGGGTTTGGTTGTACAAGTATATCCAGAAGGAAGGCCATGAACGTGGTATTCGCTCACTGACCTCGCTTGTTTCCAACAAAACTGGCTCTCCAGAGGCAAAACTAGCAGCAGTATTGTCAGTGTTCTTGCTCTCAATATATGCTGCAGCGCAGTTAACCGCTGGAGGATTGGCACTGAATTCGATGTTGGGTTGGTCTCAAATTATCGGAATACTGATCGGTTTTGTTTTGGTTGTAGCGTATTGCTACGCCGGTGGTATTCGTGCTTCGATTTGGACCGATGCTGCACAATCATGTGTAATGATTGTCGGTTCAACGATTTTGTGTTATGTTGCATTAGGAGAAGTCGGTGGATTTTCTGGCCTTCATTCAACTTTGAAGAGTTTTGATCCAAACATGGTTAACATCTATCCTAGCAGTTTGAAATTTGGTGCCACTCTTTGGATTGCTGCGTTCTTCCTAGGCGGACTTGGTGTGGCTGGTCAGCCACAAGTGGTTTCCCGAGTAATGACTTTGGAAAATGACAAAGCAAGAAAGGAAGCTGCTGTTTGGTTCTTCGTATGGCAAACACCATTCATCATACTGATGTTCATAATTGGTCTTGCCGCTAGAGCTATTTTCCTAGACATGGATGCTTCAGATGCTGAAACTGGGCTACCGGTATTGGCAATGGAAATACTCAATCCATTCCTAGCAGGAGTGGTTCTAGCATCCATATTTGCTGCGACTATGTCGACTGCAGATAGCCAGGTATTAGCCTGCACTGCAGCCATTACAGATGATATAAAACCGGAATGGAGTCAGAACCATTCGGCTACAAAGAAGGTTACTTTGGCTGTAGCTGTATTCGCTACCGTTCTTTCATTGATTGGACAACAAGTTCCAGGCTTTGGAGATTCTGTCTTTGCCTTGGTTGTATTAGCAGTTTACGGATTGGGTGGAATATTTGTCCCACTACTATTGATAAGAATGATGGGTTATGAGCCAGATACAAACCACTCCATAGCGATGATGACTGCGGCAATGAGTGGTGTAATTATTTGGACTGTTCTTGGTTATGGGGCCGATGTTTTCCCATCTGTTCCTGGAATGGGTGCTGCCTTTGCTACCCATTTCTTTTTGTGTAACTTCCGCGAACAATCATCAAAAAATCCATTTGGACGCTACTCTATTCCTGCTCAGAAAACATTGACTGTTGCGGCTGTTGTAGTTTTTGTCCTAACCGCTTCAGTAGAGGCTTCATACTACGCCTTTGCACCAGATAAGTCTGAATCACAAGGGATGGTTGGATCATACAATGTAACTGCAAATTTCGAAACCATTGTGCTTGATAACGGTGGAGAATACATTGCTGACGGTGAGACATTCGTACTCAATTTATCGACAGATTCTCTCAGCGGTGCCGATGCAATGAATATCGTTGGGGCAAAGATTGTGATGACCTATTCAGAAGATGAAAGTAGTGCAGGCCTCGGTTGTGCTTTGCTGGGCGCATCGGATACAGAATCTGATACCATTACTGGAATGCTCATGCACAGTGGATTCAACGCTTCCGCAGACGGTCAAAATCAAGACGGTGCTCCAGCCTCTCATGAAACATTTGTTGAATGGTATGATGCTTCGATGATTGGCAATGTGTCCAATGTTACAAAAGCCGACATCATGGCTGGACTCGATTCAAACGGTGCTGGACTTGGCGATTATTCGATTGAAATTTCAGTTGATGTAAGTATGGGTGGTGGAACTGGATGCACTCATACTGATAACGGCGAAAACGTTGATTATTCCATTGAACTGATAGTATTAGACTACACCATCACAGAAGTTAAAGAATGAAAGTTTGGCCTTGTACTCCTACTTTCCATCCATTGCTGACAACTTCCTCATAGGCTTGACTACTCTCATCATATAGAGGATTTGTATGGTTTAAATGAATGAAAATAATCTCGGGGTCGTCAACTTTTCTTTCACCCAATAATTGCAATGTTTGCTTAACTGGAGGGTGAGCAACATCTTGCTGCGAGCGCCCTCCCAACTCATCTTCAGACCAAAAAGTGCCGTCTAGTAATGCGATATCGACTTGTAAATGTCTAAGCCAACTGCGAATATCTGGCTGATGGTGACAATCAAGGGTTTGTTGCCATGAGTCGTGGTCTGGCAAAAATAGTAATCTCTTATTAGCACCACAAATCAAAAACGCATGCATATCAGAAAGTTCATCGCGATGAGGTATTACTATCGGAATAATGGAAAGATCTTCATGCTTGGTAATTTGTTCACCATTTTGGAATATCTTGTCCTGAAAAACTCCTTGCTTCAGCATCAGAGCCCACTGAGGTGTTTCTTCCATCAGGTGAAACATCTCATCTGAAACATGTAGGTCGAGATCTCTACTGTCCATGGTTTCTTTACCAAATAATCCCAAGCCATCAACATGGCCAAAGTGTGCATGAGTTAGCCAAACTGAATCGAGTGATGGGGCGCCCCAAATACGAAATTGTTCACTCAGATAACGGGTTGCCTCAATCAAATGGCCAGCGCCAGAATCATCAATAATCCCTAAAGAAACAGGGAACATGGTGTCTTCTGCAGTCAAACCAGCACAGCATGGTTGAATGCAACCCGCTTGTGGCCGAGCACCGTCTTGTGCAATACCGAGTAAGGTTACTTCGACCACCAACAATCCCCTCTTGATTAGGGCAAGAAGCGACCGCTTCTTGATTGCTCCCTTTCGGAACCCGCCGCGAAGGGCTCAAACGAGAGAGGGTTTTGGCCAAGGGTGAGGGGAATGTATGGCTGGACCTTCTAACGTTGAATTTCCTGGCCAAAAAAAGCAAACCATTCGCATGCGTGGCACAAAACAAGCCAACAAAGAAACCTCTGAAAAGATGGCTCGGCAACTAAAAAATTTGCTTGAAGCACCTTATGCTCATTTACCGAAATTGACATGGGCTGGAAAGAACTCGTGGTTCGCTTCTGACCCTGTGACGAAAACTATGAAAGCGCTTGACAGAATCATCTCTAAGAAGAACGACGTTGCTTGGTTATCAAAACGCATGATGTCAAGAAGTGGCGACCCTGTTGCTAAGGCATTTGCTGGTTCTCTGCATGCTGCTCATGATGATGAAATAAAAATGGTTGGAAAGTTCGGTTCTGCTTCTTTCGGTTCTGCATCATTCATTCGCCGAGGAGATGGCAAACAAGGTTACCTTGCCGGTATTCAAAATTTTAATCATCTAACTCTGCGAATGTTACCATGGGAAAATCACGCAAAAAAGGGAATGTATTTCTTTACCTGGAAGGGCGGCTTTGTATGTACTGGTAAGAATCCAAATCCACCACCAGAATGGCTGGCTGATGTTCTTGCTCGCTCGCGATTTAATTTCATTGAGAATGAAATAGATGGAAAGGTTGTTTGGGTTACTGCAGACTTAGACCCTGCAACAGTAGTAGAAGGTGGAAACACACCAGAGGGTTATGTTCGTATGACTTTCCACCACGGACCGATACTAGCGATTAGTCTAACCGCTCTTGAAAATCCAAGCAAGAAGGATTCTTCTTTTATTCACCACCTTGCTCTTTCAATGCTACCACCTTTCCTACCATCTATTCTAACAATTGATGCTAAATGGACTCCGGAAGGGTGGCCTCTGGACAAGGTTTTGCCGGTTGCTGCTGATGAAGGCATTGACAAAATAATCGATGCTTGGCAGGGCCTTTCTATGAATGAAGGGTTGATTGCAATGGCTATCCGAAGAACCGTTTTGGATAGTGTAGATACTGGTTTGGTTGTCGGCGATTCCTGGGTTGCAGGAGATTCATTACAATCGATCGAAGAATCTCTTTCAGATGTTGCTGGTTCTGAGGATGAAAGAAATCTAACCGCTCACGTACTATTTGCTTCGCTTAGCGATGGTCCTGATGGGGATGAGGGTTTACGAATTGATTCACGCGGCGGTATTTCTCCTCGAAACGCGGCTGCACTTGAGATAATCAACGGTGCATCATGTGGTGATATTCTCAAAAATATGTGGGAAAAATGGGGCCTTGAAGGATTGGCTAGCCTTGGAATTGAAGGAGAGGAGGCTGAAGAGATTTGGCAAGCGCAAGTCAACAAACCGAAACCGTTTGGTACATTCCTCAAAGGTTTAGATTCAGCAAGAAAGGCGGCTCAAAATGTTGCTAAATTCCCAACAAGACGCGGTTCTATTGAAGGGCCTGTTGGAATGATTCACGACCTATTGCTAACCGGATTATTAGAAGGTCCTGGAAAGGCCGAAAGAGAAGCTACTGGACGTCATGGCGATATTGATTCAGCCGCTGCTGCATGGACTTGGTTACTAACTGTTGATCGTTCACGTGGACAAGAATGGCATTTCGAATCAAATGCCCGTGATAAGGCAGGCGCATGGCTTAGTGCTAGCAAAGATATGCACAAGTGTGGAGTTGAATTACTAAAGTGTGATGAGAGTCAATTAGAATCTCAAAGAGAGCAGTGGCAACAAGCATTACAACAATTAAAGAAAGTAACCGGTAGTGCTTA
>DAJY01000055.1:0-1039 GCA_002499015.1 Euryarchaeota archaeon UBA242 | reverse complement strand
TACCAAAATGGCGCACGGGGACATGTCCGCAGACATGCCCCCGCACTTCATCGGGAAGTAGTGTTTAAACTACTAGCGAGCGTATTACTGATTTCACTCAGCGCTTGTGTCGTCGCCGTCTGGTATCATTTCATCGATTTTCATACCGAGTAATGCACCTAGACCAACTACTAGACCATTCATGATCCAGTCTACTACGACATCTGCTACTTGTGTTCCGCCATCAGCTAGCATTGAACCCATCATGTGTCCGCCATCTAGATGTATTCCGACTCCACTAAGAGCCATTAATCCAAGAGCGCTTACCCATTCTGAGTCACAGCGTGTATGGATTTGCCACCATACAGCACCTACTGCCATCATTGTGATTACAGGCCACATCATGCTACCCATGTCTGCAACCCACATCTCAGGTGCCACGAAGGTAGGAGTATCTAGAGATCCTGCTTCTGTCATCAAGAGAACTGCTACCAGTGCTCCAAGAGCTTGGAAGACCAAACGCATACCGTTTGCCATCCAATTTCCTTCAGTATCAGACATGTCACCGGTCATCATGTGGCACCATGTCACTACTGGAAGAAGATGTGCGCCGCTAAACGCCATCCAAGCAACTGCTAGAGTTGCTGCTCCAATAAGTGTTCCAACGCCACTTCCGCCCATTCCAAGTACTACCCAAGAGAGCATAAATGCGCCTCCGAGTTCAGCCATATTTCCTTTCCAATCCATTTCCATATTATTATCCCCCTCTGTTGAGAGCATTTGCAAATTCAATTGAACCACTTATAATACTACTGTAAGAAAAACGCCCTATAATGGCATTTATTGTAATTTGGTGGACTAGGCGGTGTAGTAAAAAACACCTAATGTAGAATAGTTTTACTGCGCTTTTAGACCCTTTACAGCGTTTTAAGTATAAAATACGGATATTTGTATTTGTAAATACTAAAAATAAATTACTGGATTGTGGAAAACCGGTAAATGTTATTTTTTATCATATATTACTAAATCCGCGTTCAATATCAGCCCATAGGTCGTCAAT
>DAJY01000014.1:488-3172 GCA_002499015.1 Euryarchaeota archaeon UBA242 | reverse complement strand
CTAAACACGCAGTCCAAACTTCTCCAAAGTCAATTAAATTTGAAGGCTGAACAGGTGAACATTCAGAGACAGGAGGCAAATTTGGCCTCACTTGAAAAGCAAGGGCGCCAATATTTGGTCGACATGGAATTCCAATTTCAGAGAGTCTGCAAAATTAATAAATCCCATCCTCTTTATTCATTGTATACTTCGGAAAAATTCCTCCGTGAAATTGTTTCCTCGAATTATTTTCAGGAATTCTTTCGGGATGTTGAAGATCTAAGAATGGTTAGAACTCTGGCACAAAATATTGAAGAAAATGTAACTCAATTGAAAAAGAAACATTCAAACCTCATCAAGCACGAATATCAATTCTTTTCTCAAGGATTAAACAATATGCACATTATCAACGAAACACTAGGATTGTCAGACTCAACCCAAAAAATAAAAAAACAACTGATTAGACGCACAGAGATATTGAAAAAGTCTCAAAATAAAGCGAATATTTTTGCACTTATCCTATACCCATTGGCATTAATATTGGGTTTTTATGGATTTTTTCCTCTATTCAATATTTTTTCCACCGATTTTGCTGCAGATCCTCTTTGTTTTTTAGTCCCTCTGGGAATGGTTTCATTTGGATTTGCGACGTTTGCAGTGGTTGAGGCGAACTCCTCGAAAAAGAAAATCGAATCATTAAATAAAGAATTTCAAAGGAAAAGGAATTTGATTTCTAGCAATTGCAAACTTCTTGGATTCCATAACCCGGGGGAAATGAAGAAGTGGGTGGAGGAACATGGTTCATTCTTTGCACAAAGAGTTCCATCGGATTGATTTTCATATTTTTCTTAGAATCCTTGTGGATCGAAACCCTACCGTTGTGGTCGCCCGAATGTACGAGGGTCCACCTTGTGAATACTAAAGCATAATTCACCATGTCTAATCCGAAGAAACCTCGTCCCAAACTGAGGAAGTAGAACTCATTCGTTCTATGAGATCTATCATTCTGTGAACAGCAGGCACGAGACCTTTTTCTTCAAGATTATATTCATCTTCCTGAATGACTTTTTCCCCATCCATCTCAATGATTGTCATGTGATGAACCCCTCCGCTTTCCCACATCGAAAAAATAAGATGAAGTCCATCTTCTCGCTTTGGATCAAAGGAAATACTACCAGAAGAAGTTCTTGTCGAGGTGATAGAGTTCAATGCATCGTTAGCCTTTTTTATTTTGAGGGCTTTTTCTTTACCATTCTTTTTGAAAACGAATGTTTTCGTTTCACCGTCAAACATATCTTTCTCGATTAAAAATGGAAGTGAATTGGTAATGGAATACCAAACTCCGAAGGAAAGCAGTAGGATGAGAAAAATTACGCCAAGTGTGCCCCACATAATTGGTCGTCGCTTGTGTGAGCATTGAAACTATGGGCGGTAATTGTTCTATGAATTGTGGAATAATCGCTTTACAGAATATTCAAAGGTCTCTGCTCAAACCCTTGTGTTCAAACTGACTGAATCGGTGGATTTGCAGTGGGTCTTTTCATACGCCACCGTTTGATAAAAATCATACAATTTCTAGTACAGAATTCCACTTATTTGAGGAACCTTTGCGGAATATGTTTTCATGGAAATCGCGTTGTTGGTAATGAGCAGTGCGGGCAAGTCTACCTCGATGATCATAGCAGCCATAGGCGGTATGAACTGGAACCATCACTTTGCTTAAATCAATACTTGGACCTGTTGCAGGAGGCATTTCTTGGATTACCATCTCTGTATCTCCATCATAGGTGACCATCTCTTTAGTAGGACATTCAAATGGCTGACCAATGTGTAAACGGATTGAACCCTCGGCTGGTTTTACTGGTTTCCATCTACCTCTTTGATCATTGTCAAGCCAACTCACCATAGCTTTCATTTGTTCAATTGTAGCCATTGCAATATGAGATAATTCCCACCAACCCGTACTTCTTGCTAAGGTCACATGGTGCACTCCTGGTATCATATCACGGTTGTCTAAGGCATCTGCATAAGTACGGCATAATCCCTCAAGACGGATAGTAAAAATAGGTAATACTCCAATTCTAAGGTCTTGTAATCGATATGGGTTTGCTAATTCTCCCAGCAACAAAAATGGTCTGCGCTCATTCATTGCTACACCATCATGTTTAGCGATCAATTGTTCAATTGTAGCAGAATCACTTGCAAAGGAACAAAGAAAAGATTGCAACTCTTCACCTTCTAAATTGAGAGTAGTATCCATTTCATCTATTGTGCAAGTTAAATCAATAACTTCATTCTGAGTAAAAAGAATTGCATTGGCCGGTAGAGAGACCGGGGAAGAAGCCGGGGAATAAGGCCACAGCCGAGGGGACGAATCGCTCATAATTAGCCGGGGTAACTTCTCCATCAAGAACTATCGCTTATGCAGTGAAGGTTGCTTCATGCAGGCATTGTGGGCAAGTTACCTTGATAGGGCGTGTCGAAGGAATACCAAGCCTAACTCCGCAAGCGGGACATAATATCGCTTGGTCAATTTGTGCTCGGCGTTGTTTTACACCTTCTGTCGGATCATACTCAAAATGAAGGTTATTCTTCTCTATAAGTTGCGGTGATGATGTGTTCTGTTGTGAATTTATTGCTGCAAAAGGGTCTTCTTTGTGGTTCTGTGAAAGTTGGCCTCTTCCACCCGAAGGGTCGTATTCTGC
>DAJY01000014.1:0-245 GCA_002499015.1 Euryarchaeota archaeon UBA242 | reverse complement strand
CTAGTTGCCTTTGGACCTCACTTTCATCAATACCATATTGTCTTACAAGTTGGTCCATTTGCAACATTTTATCATAGCCAGAAAGGGATGCCAATGCGGTTAATTCAGCAGCCGGTATTGCGCTCATAGTAGTCGTAGCAGCGTATTACCTTTCAGTCTTGACCTATGTTGTGTAAACGCACCCCCCGCAATTAGGGAACCAATTAACATGATACGGGAAATAACATATCACCGAAGGCCTTTAA
>DAJY01000112.1:2763-13146 GCA_002499015.1 Euryarchaeota archaeon UBA242 | reverse complement strand
TCTGAGATTGTAATAATGTGACACTGAGTCGGTGTTAACCAAGTAGGGAATTTTCCTGCAAAATGTTCTATCAGAACTCCGACGAATCTTTCCATACTACCGAATGGAGCTCTGTGAATCATTACAGGGCGATGCATTTCTCCATCGTTTCCTTTGTACAATAGGTCAAATCGCTGAGGAAGATTATAATCGACTTGAACAGTTCCAAGTTGCCATTCTCTTCCGATGACATCTCTAACGACGAAATCTATCTTTGGTCCGTAAAATGCAGCCTCTCCTTCTTCTTCAGTCCACTCAACACCTAATGATTGAGCAGCAGAGCGGCAGGCATCTTCCGCTTTATCCCAGGCTTCAGATTGACCAACATATTTGTCAGAATCGGGTTCTCTTAGACCAACTCTTACTCTATAATCGGTCATTCCCAATTTGTCAAAGATAATTTGAACCAATTCAATACAGCCTAGAACTTCCTCAGCGATTTGTTCCTCGGTCACGAATAGATGGGCATCATCTTGAGTAAATCCGCGGACTCTGGTCATACCAGATATTTCACCAGATTGTTCCCAGCGATATACGGTTCCGAATTCAGCCAACCTCAAAGGTAAGTCACGATAACTGCGGGCTTGAGATGAATAAATTTTGACGTGATGAGGGCAATTCATTGGCTTTAGCATATATCCATCAATATCGCCTGATTTCATCAAATTTGCAAGTTCAGAACATGAGCATCCTTCATCAGCTAATTTCTTCATCAAGTCCTTTTCAACAAGTGGTGGATATTGTGATTCTTGATAATAAGGGAAGTGTCCAGAGGTACGATACAAATCTAATTTTCCAACGTGTGGAGTGAATACTTGTGAGTATCCTTGTCGGCGTAAATGGAAGGAAATGAAATCCTGTAATTCCTGACGAATAATTGAACCGCGAGGAGTCCACAAGATTAGTCCCTGGCCAACTTCTTCATCGATATGGAATAATTGCAAATCTTTTCCAAGTTTACGATGGTCTCTTTTCTTAGCTTCTTCAATATTCTTTAGAGTGGATTGTAGGGCGTCCTTTGTTGGTTCAACCAAACCATAAATTCGCACTAATTGTTCTCTCTCTTGATCTCCACGCCAATATGCAGAAGAAACAGAAGTTAGTTTGACAAACATCAACCGAGATAGATTAGGAACGTGAGGTCCAAGACAAAGGTCGTACCATTCACCTTGCTTGTAAATGGTGGAACCTGCACCATCTTCCAATTTATCATTGATTATTTCCATCTTGTATGGGTTGTGCTCAAAATGAGATTTCAAATCCTCTTCATTTAATTCGATTCTTTCAACTACTGCATTTTGCTTTGCTAAGTATTGCATTTTATTTTGAATTACCTTGAGGTCAGCCTCTGTAATAGGGTCCATTTTGAAATCGTAATAAAATCCTCTTTCAATAGCAGGGCCAATCGTGGGTAATGCGCCAGGATAAAGTTCGGTAACGGCCTGTGCTAAAAGATGTGCAGCACTATGGCGCAGAATATGTATTCCCTCTTCTGAAGTTGAAAGAATACCTACAACTGAACAACTGGAGGTAAGTTTAGTCGACATGTCTTTTTCAACACCATCAACCGTTGCCGCTAGACACTCATGCTTGCGTCCTAATGCATCAGTAATTACTTCAGCACAGGTAATTCCTTCAGCATACTCATTGATTGTTCCATCTGGTAAAGTTACGTTAATCATTGACATCACACTAGCCTCAGATTGTAGAAACACGCCCCGTAGGTTGTGCCTGACAATCCTTGGGGGACGCCTCCAACCTATCAAATCCACCTTTGAACGTCAATACTTATCATCAAATAATTAGCAACTTAAAATTGATTACCACGCTACATCAAAGTCATCACCGATTGTTGAAGATGGCTTATCTTTGACTTCTTGTTGAGGCTTTTGTGGTTGATGTTCTAGGGCTTCTAGGCGAGCCTTTTCCTGAGCGATTCGTTCTTCTTCAGCAGGACTTGTAATGTCAAGCCCTCCTTTTGTCTCCAGTGTAGCAGAATTGGGTTTTACTACGAATGATTGCCTAGATTCTACAGCGTTAATTTTGTAGCCATACTTCGGTTCTGATTTTTCAATAGGATTAGTTTCTACAGCAGAGTGCTCAATTGTTTCTTCTTTCTTTTGCTGAGATTCTTTAAATTTCTTTTCACCGATTTTGAATTCCGAAAAACCTCCAGAAACCGCATCCTCTAGGTTTGGAATAGTGTCATCATGACTTCGCATAGTTGGGCTAGGAATTAATATCAAATCAAGATTGTTACCAATTGTCTCAATTACTACCCATATTTTTTCCGCACATTGATGAATGTTGAGCAGGTGGCAGTGCTATGCGAGTCGGCATCATCGTCAATCCTGATGCTGGCCTCGGGGGTCGTTTGGGCTTCAAAGGGAGTGATGGCAGGGCCGAAGAAGCAAGGGCTGCTGGCGCCCAAGATAGGTCAGGGCCAAGAATGCAGCAATGCGTGGAAAAGTTAAGCCAACTTCTTGATAGCAGTCTTAATCGGCAAGGAGAACAAATTGAATTCATCTGTTGGTCAGGAGCAATGGGTTCTTCTTGGATGGGGAAAACAGCGGTCACAATTATTGGAGATTCCCCTCGGACTACTTCAGCACAGGATACGGCTTTACTAGTAAAGCAATTAATTGATTCCGAAGTGGATCTACTTCTCTATGCTGGGGGAGATGGAACTACTCGTGATATTGTTAAAGCGCTTGAGAACATTGGTGAAGTAAACGGGAAATCTGCTTCTAAAACAGCGATTGTTGGAGTTCCAGGTGGAGTAAAAATGCATAGTGGTTGTTTTGCTACAACTCCTAAAGCAGGTGCAGAAGTTGTTTTAGCCTACCATTTAGGTGATTTAAGAATTGGAATTACAGAGGTCATGGATTTGGATGAAGAGGTCTACCAAACCGGTGTTTGGAAAGTTCGTATGTATGGCGAAGCATGGACACCAAGTAGTCCTCGATTTATGCAAGGGGCCAAAGAGCAGGTTGAACGTGCAAGCGAGGAAGATACTATCGAAGCACTTGCTGAACATATCAAAACATTAGTTGCAGACAATAATAATTTGATGATAGTGTGGGGCAGTGGTGGAACTTTGAACCGCATGGGTAAACACTGTGGCCATGATCTTACTCTTCTCGGAATAGATGTAGAATCGCCTTCACTCGACGGTGGAAATAAGCGCATTCTTCATCTTGATTTGAATGAGCAAGGATTGTTGGAAATAATAGGAACACACAGTGATTCTGATGGCCAAACCAAGCCAATATTGTTACTTCTTTCACCCATGGGTGGCCAAGGATTCCTAATCGGTAGAGGTAATTTGCAACTTTCACCCGACGTTCTTAGGGAAATTGGAATTGAAAATATTCTTGGTGTTGCGACTCCGAGTAAATTGATTGGTTTATCCAATGTTAGAATCGATACTGGCGATACAACACTTGACGAGATGTTTCAAGAAAAGAGATTCATCAAAATCTTACAAGGCTTCCGCACTACAAGGCTGATTAGAATTGCACAATGAATCAAATTTTGATTTCTTTATTCATTTTTGCAATATTTGTAAGAAATATTGCTGTTAGAGTTAGGTATAATAATCCGATAATAATTACTAATTGCATATATTATAAATATCTCAACTCCTTCTAAAGAGTATTGCTAATACGGTTGCGATGAATTGTCTTATCAATTTTTAGCAGCCGCTTGCAGTAATCCCAAAAATGGAGGAGATGGACGATTAGGTCTACTCTTGAATTCTGGGTGATATTGAACTCCTATGAAATATGGATGGCCTTCTAGTTCAAAAATCTCACAACGTTGTCCAGTCTCATCCTTGCCGACAAACTTCAGACCAGCAGCTTCAATCTGTTCAATCAGATCTGGATTGACTTCATATCTATGACGATGTCTTTCATCTACAGAATCACCTTCTCCATATAGTGTTCTAATTTTACATTCATCGACTTGCCATACTGTTGGACGGCTTCCTAGTCGCATTGTTCCACCTAAATGTGTCTTTGAAATTTCTGGCATGAATATAACTGCTGCGTGTTCAACACTTTCGTCAAATTCAGTTGAGTTCGCACCTGTGAGTCCCAAAACGTTACGGCAGAACTCAATAGTTGCAACTTGTAATCCAAGACAAATTCCTAAGTATGGGACATTGTTAACTCTAGAATAATTAGCGGCGATTATTTTTCCTTCTATTCCTCTATCGCCAAATCCACCTGGAACCAATATTCCATCAGCACCCTTCAGCATCTGCCATGCACTTGCAGATTCTTCAGCATCCTGCCAATCATCTTCCAGATGTGATGCTTCAACCCAATCGATAACCAATTTTCTGTCAACTGCCATAGCAGCGTGTTGTAAGGATTTGATGACAGAGAGATATGCATCACTCAAACCAGTGTATTTTCCAACCATTGCTATTCTTATTTCTTCCACCAGTGTGTCTAGGTGTAAAGCCATCTTTCTCCATTCAGCCAATAATCCGGTAGATTCACAATCTAATCCGAGGATATTGCACAAACCTTGCTCTTGTAGCATTAGAGGAACATGATAGATATTCGGAACGTCGTGTGTTGAGAACACTGCTTCTGGGCTAACATGGCAAAAAGCAGCCAGTTTTTCTCGAGTTTCAAGATTCAACGGAGAGGTGGACCTACAAACTAGGATGTCCGGGGAAATTCCTAGCCCTCTTAATTCTTTGACAGTATGCTGTGTCGGCTTAGTTTTTTGCTCACCAACAGGCCCCATTACCGGAACTAATGAAACATGAACGAAAGTTACATTCTCTCTTCCGACTCTAAATTGAAATTGCCTTAATGCTTCGATATATGGTGAAGATTCGATATCGCCAACAGTTCCACCTAATTCGATAATACAAGCATCAGGCGTTTGATCGGAACCATCTGCAGGGTTGCTTGCAACATCCTCAATCCATTCCATTACCGCATCGGTAATATGTGGAATTACTTGTACTGTTTTTCCAAGATAGTCTCCACGACGTTCAGCTTCAATTACCTTAGAATATACTTTTCCAGTTGTTAAATTATTGTTCTTGGCTAAATTGATATCCAAGAATCTCTCATAATTGCCTAGATCTAAATCTGCTTCGCCGCCATCATCTAAAACGAAAACCTCTCCATGTTCAAACGGCGACATAGTTCCAGCATCGCTGTTTATATATGGGTCAATCTTTATTGAAGTGACTCGCAGTCCAGCGGATTTGAGTAATACTCCAATGCTGCTGGCAGTCACTCCTTTGCCTAATCCGGAAAGGACTCCTCCGCTGACGACGACATATTTCATTGACATCAACGGGTTTTGAGGCTGTCGCGCCTCCTTAATCAACATACCCTCAGCCATCTCAATTACAAAATTGGCGAAATAGGTAATATTTTGTTAATTATTTTTACATAGCATATCATGAAAATTGACATAGAGCAAGCCAATAATGAAAAGGCGGCGTCTCTAAAGAGGAATTAGGGGAGCGCAATGGTTACCATTCCAACAACAATGATGGCATGGACAAAAACCTCTGATGTAGGGGGAGGTTTTTCTCTTATTCAGCATCCAGTCCCCTCTCCGAAGGAAGATGAAGTAATCGTCCAGACATTGGCGACTTCAATCTGTGGAACGGATATACATATTTGGAAATGGGATCAATGGAGCCGAGAAAATGTTCCACTCGGTACTATTACTGGCCATGAAACATGTGGTAAGATTGTCGCTGTGGGTAGTGCTGTTTCCGAATCACGAATTGGTCAAAACGTGGCAATAGAATGCCATTTTGCATGCTGGAATTGCCCTCGTTGCAATGAGGGAAATGCTCACATCTGTGAAAGTGGCACAATATTTGGCGTTGAAGTCAATGGGGCGTTTGGGCCATATTTCGCAGCCCCAAGTGTCAATGCAAGACTAATTCCTGAGGGACTGAATCCAAATCACGCATCGATACAGGACCCATTGGGTAATGCGATTCACACTTTGACTGGAGGGCCAATCAAAGGTGCAACCGTGGCAATTCACGGCTTGGGGCCGATTGGATTATTCGCAGTAAATGCAGCCAAAGCAATGGGTGCGGAGAAAGTAATTGCTATTGATTGGGATAACCAATATCGCATGGGTTTGGCAGAAAAATTAGGTGCAGACCTTGTTCTTGGCAAAGACAATGACATCGTTGCTGAGATATTAGCCGCAACAGATGGAAGGGGCGTTGATAACTCCTGCGAGTTTTCAGGTTCACCTGCCGCATTATCGAATACAGTAAAGTCTACTAGAATGGGCGGTTATGTCAATGTGTTATCGGTGTACGGAAATCCAACACCAGAGATTCCAATGAATGAATTAGTATTCCGATATTTGCATTTGAAAGGAATTAATGGTCGTAAAATGTGGTCGACTTGGGATATAATGCATGAATTACTTAGTACAGGTCAAATAGATATTGAAACAATAATTACTAACTACTTCCCAATCTCTGAATTTGAACAAGGAATGAAATTGGCAACATCTGGAAATTGTGGCAAAGTAGTTCTACAATTTCCTTCAAGCTGAAATCCATTCATAGTGCCTAGATCCTTCCATGACACCTTCTTCTCCAATTTCCACTAAAGTGAATTCTCCATTAGGCAAGAACAACCCTTTTCATGGGAGTATAAGTTTAGTCAACTTAATCCATATCTGGTAAATCTGGTATTTTAGCATCAGCCTTTGCCCACAATACATCATCTATACGAAGAATCGAAACGGCTGCTTCAGTAGCACCACTAATCGCTTGCCTTGTAATCCTTAGAGGCTCAAGAACACCGCTTTCGATCATATTAGCAGGCGCTCTTGTGTTTACATCCAATCCGAAATGATGCGAGACATCATCATTTGCGTTACTTTGAGAAGCAACAACTTCCAATAAAGTGCCGATTGGATCTAATCCAGCATTTTCTGCGAGTACTCTTGGAATAATCTCCAATGCATCGGCGAAGGCTTCTACAGCCAATTGTTCTCTACCAGGAATTGTTTCAGCATATCTTCTTAGTTTTCTTGCTAAAGCAATTTGTGTAGCACCTCCACCAGCCAATAACAACGGTTCTTCTAATAATTGGCATGCAACACCAAGTGCATCAGCAAAGCATCTCTCAACTTCACCCAATACATCAGTAGTTGAACCGCGGGCAATGAAAGTCGCACCGCCTTCTTCAGTGTCTACAATCCAGTGCGCTACACCATTCCACATTTCATTTCTTGATTCAATAAATACACCTAAGTCACTAGCAGTTGCACCTTTTACATCATACACTAATGTCGCTCCACAACCTCTAGCAAGTAAATCCAAATCTTCTCTAGCAACTCTTCTAAACGCTTGAATACCGGCTTCGTTTAGTGTAGAGCGGATATCATCATCAACACCTTCTTTGCAGGCTAATAAAGTAACACCAAGAGATTGTAAATGTTTGACCTGTTGCTTCAACATTTCAATTTCCTTATCTCTAAAGGCTTGGAGAATACCAGGAGATGTCACCTTTAGTTTCATTTCAGATGCCATAGAGCGTCTTTCAATTCCACCGTTTATCAAAAGAACTTTACCGGCTCCAATTTTCTTCGGCATTGCTTCAAGGATTCGCTTTTTTGCTAATACTAATCCGGTAACCAATTGCGAATCAGTAACAACGCCTCCACTTTGTGAAAGCACCTTGACTCTTGTTGGGTCGGCAATGGTTACGCCTGATCTAGTGTCGATAATAATTTCAGCAGCCTCAACCGATAGGCGGGATAAATGTATCCGCATTGCCTCATGACTTTTTCCTGCAAGTGCGGTTTTGGTTGCGACTAATAGGTCCTCTTTTGTAGCATCGATAGTGAAAGTTGGTAATTCATTTCGGCAGAACTCTTCAGCCATCCGATAACCACGTGCGATCATTGAGGGGTGAACTCCTTGGGTTACAAGATGCCAAGCATTGTTCAACATTTCAGCACTAATTAGCACGGTAGTTGTAGTACCATCTCTTGCGATTTTATCTTGTACAGATGAGGCATTGATTAGCATTTTTGCCACAGGATGTTCTACTTTTGCAGTTTCGAGAACAGTGACTCCATCATTGGTAGTCAAGGTTCTTCCAGTATCGTCGATTAACAATTTGTCAAGACCTCGTGGACCGAGTGTTGAGCGAATAGCACCTGACAATGCAAGTGCAGCTTGAATATTCTTACGCAGAGCATCTCGACCAGTAGTTCGGTCGGTATCGGAGAGGATTGATGCATCGCTCATAGACAAGCCACCAACCCCTCATCAATAAGCCAAACGCTTCTAATATCAGCAATAAGAACTCACAAGATTAGCAATTATTTCACAATATCCGTAGATGAAAACAATCAATCTTCGTCAACTACTTCAAAATCAGCATCTACGACAGAATCGTCACCATCGACATTGATACTGCCATCGTCTGCATCGGAATTACCTTCTTGTTCAGCCATTTCAGCAGCAGCAGCCTCGTATAATTTAGAAGATACAGCGTGCATTGCTTCTTCAATTTCCTTTACCTTGGTTTGAATAGATGCTTCATCAACATCATCTAGATCGAGAGGCTTGCCTCCTTTATCCTGAACCATCTTTTCAAGTTCATCCAACAGTGACTTTACAGGGTCGACATCAGCATCATCTAATTTCTCAGCATTTTCTTCTAAGGTGCGACGGGTTTGGTAGACTACCTGGTCTGCCATATTCCTAAGTTCAACCTTAGCCTTGCGAGTTTTATCTTCTTCAGCGAAGTTTTCAGCCTCTTCAATCTTTGATTGGATTTCCTCTTCGCTTAGTGAGGTGTTAGATTCCATCTTAACGGATTGTTCCTTACCAGTACCCATGTCCTTTGCACTAACATTGACGATTCCATTTGCATCTATGTCAAAGGTAACTTCAATTTGAGGAACGCCACGCTGAGCAGCAGGAATTCCGCCGAGATGGAATTGTCCAAGAGTGACATTGTCCTTTGCGAATTCACGTTCACCTTGCAAAACATGTATTTCTACAGCAGGTTGATTATCGGAAGCGGTAGAATATATCTCAGAGCGACGTGAAGGAATTGTTGTATTGCGCTCAATCATTGTGGTCATTACTCCACCAAGAGTTTCGATACCAAGTGTTAGAGGCGTAACATCGAGTAGTAATATGTCGGATACACCTTCATCGCCAGCAATAATTCCTGCTTGTATAGCAGCACCGATTGCAACGGCTTCATCGGGATTAATCCCCCTGTATGGCTCTTTACCGGCTTCCTTCTCAACAGCAGCCTGAACAGCAGGTACACGTGTTGAACCACCTACGAGAATTACTTTGTCGATATCTCCTTTCTTGACACCTGCATCTTTCATAGCCTGGCGGGTTGGACGCATTGTATTTTCAATCAACTTAGAGATTAAATCTTCAAACTTAGCGCGGGTCAA
Organism: Euryarchaeota archaeon UBA242; assembly: GCA_002499015.1. Lineage (GTDB taxonomy): Archaea > Thermoplasmatota > Poseidoniia > Poseidoniales > Poseidoniaceae > MGIIa-L1. The sequence goes on along the minus strand of DAJY01000112.1, from coordinate 3,660 downwards.
AGTAATATCCATATGCTCAGGTTGACCATCCTTCATTGTGATAAATGGTAAATTAATTTGAGTTGTTTGAGTACCAGAAAGTTCAATCTTTGCCTTTTCACCAGCCTCCTTGAGGCGTGATAGAGCTTGAACATCTTTACTTAAGTCAATTCCAGTTGATTTCTTGAATTCAGCGACTAGCCATCCAATGACCAAGTCATCAAAGTCGTCTCCACCAAGTTTGTTATTTCCAGCAGTCGCCTTAACTTCAATCTGTGGTTGTCCATCAACTTCGTATATTTCTAGGATAGATACATCGAATGTTCCACCACCAAGATCGTAAACCAGAATAGTTGCTTCATCTCCTTTGTCCACTCCATATGCCAATGCAGCAGCTGTTGGCTCGTTGATAATTCTTAGAACTTCAAGACCAGCAATTCTACCAGCATCCTTAGTTGCTTTTCTTTGAGCATCGGTAAAGTATGCAGGGCATGTGATGACAGCTTGTTTAACCTCAGCACCCAAATAGGCTTCAGCATCAGCCTTCAACTTTTGCAAGATAAATGCAGATATTTCTTGAGGTGTGTACTCAGCGTCATCAATTTTTGTTGTCCAGTCAGTCCCCATATGCCTTTTTACAGAGAGGATAGTTCGTTCGGGATTAGTTACCGCTTGTCGTTTTGCGACAACTCCAATAAGTCGTTCTGAGCCATCTTTTGTAAATGCTACAACCGAAGGAGTCGTTCTTGCACCTTCAGCATTTGGAATGATGACCGGGTCACCATTTTCTATCGTTGCAACACAGCTATTCGTAGTTCCTAAATCAATTCCTATTACTTTACCCATTTTTTTCACTTTCCTTTTTTTCTTGTGTTATAATCTTATTATTCAGAAGATTTTAATTCCACCATCTTCATC
>DAJY01000112.1:0-2535 GCA_002499015.1 Euryarchaeota archaeon UBA242 | reverse complement strand
TCATCATCATCATCTTCATCTTCGTCATCAAAATCAATACTGACATCATCGGACAAAGGTGTTTCGTAGTCATAATCTCCGTCATAATCGTCGTCATCCAAATCAACATGGTTTATTGTTGATTTAGTGGCTGAACCTTGAGGTGTTAATTTTAGAGTAATGTCTAGAATGCCGTTGTTGAGACTGAATTCAACTACATCTTCACATTGATGGGGTAGGGCAATTCTTGCCAATGGTTGTGCCTGATTATTTTTGAGAACTTCTATCTGTTGTCCACCATCGACCAATGCTAATTCTACCTGATCCTGTTCAAATTCGCCACGTAATGAGAAGTCAATAGTAACGCTCATATTCCAGCCATCCAAGTAAATATCATCGGATGGCAAATCAATAATGGCATCGTTTTTCTTTTCAGGAGTAGGAGTCGGAATTTCTACAGCGGCATCAACTTCTACAGCCATGCCCATGTTTTTCAAGATGTCCTTAAGGTCATCACCCTTGGCAAACATTTTAGCCAAATTGGACAAATCGAAATTGAAATTAACATCGCCCTTTGCAATCTTTTCAGCATCAATGCCCATTCCTTCAAATTGGTCACGGAATTGTTCCATTAACTTGCGCAGTTGGTCTTTGTCCATTGGCATGCCCATGTTTCGAAACATTTCCGACAACTGCTCAATCAATTTTTCTTCCCAATCTTCGCCACCTGACATCTATATCACCACTACTGAACCTTCAGTTACATAGTGTCCTATCTGCGGACCTATATGAACTCAACTATTGCTCCGTTCTTGCTACTAAGATATGTGTTACTAGGAGAAAGAGCGAAATTAACATTATTAAGCGCAAAATTAGTGCTATTGCATCAGTTCATGCCCAGCGAAGAGCAATATGATGCGATTATCAATAATGATCTTTGAGTATGCAATGCTTTCGCTCTCTTTACCTTCACAAATCATTGATAAAATACAATTAATTCACTGTGTGATTAAGTGGTAAAGGGTTCTAACATGTATTCCTGATGCACCATGGCCAACCATATCGTTGGTCTTAGCACCCCAGAAGGTACCTGCGATATCCATGTGAGCCCAAGGGATTTGTTCTGCGTCATCTCCTTCGCCTCGCATTGGTACGAATTGTTTCAAGAATGCAGCTGCGGTATTTGCTCCACCCCCGCGTCCAGCACCAAGGTTGCGAGTATCAGCGATCTTTGAATCGGTAATCTCTTTCTCGAATGCAGGCAATAGTGGCATTGGCCATGCCAGTTCATCAACAGCATTTCCTGCTTCGTGGATAGTGCTTCTGAACTCATCGTCGTTAGACCATAGGCCAGTCGCTTCATGTCCGAGTGCTACTACGCAGGCTCCGGTAAGAGTTGCAAAATCAATAATGTATTCAGGATCGTACTCACCAGCCTTCCACAGACCATCGGCTAGAACCAATCGTCCTTCAGCATCGGTGTTCAAAATCTCGATGGTCTTGCCCGAAAGCGTTTTGATGACGTCACCAGGGCGTTGAGCATTGGAAGATGGCATGTTTTCGGCCATACAAGTAATTCCAATGACCTTACCTGTATATCCTGTAGAAGCAAGTGCTTCCATCATTCCAAATACAGTAGCAGAGCCACCCATGTCGTACTTCATTTCATCCATGTTTTGACCTGGCTTTAGTGAAATTCCACCGGTGTCAAATGTAATTCCTTTTCCAACGATGACAGGGCAGCGTCCCTCAAGGTGCTCATTCATTTTGAAGATAACCATACATGGTTTTCTTGCACTACCTTTACCGACGGCGATTAGTCCACCCATCCCATGTTCAATAGCCTCTTCGTAAGTTATTACGCCAACACTAACAGAATCATATTGCTTTGCCCAATCCATTGCTTTCTTAGCATATGCCATTGGGTACATGTCATTCGGTGGAGCATTTCCTAAGTCTCTAGAAAGGTGAACTCCAGAAGTAACACCAGTAGCAATCCGGACAGATTCATTCAACGCTTCTTCAATACTTTCATCACAGATAATTCTAGCAGTAAGATCATCTTCTTTGTCATCTTCATCCATTGTTTTGTAGTGATTATAAGAGTAATCTCGTAATAGTAGTCCTTCAGCAAATGCAGTGACCAATTCAATTTTAGTTGAATCTAATTTCACAGTTAATTCAGTTCCATGAGTTTTTCCTCTAGCCTTTATTACACAAGCCCCAGCTTTTCTGTATGTGTTTGCATCAGCATCTTCTTTCTTGCCGAGTCCAACTAGCATTGCCTTTCCACCTTCGCTTCCAAGGAGCGTAAGAGTAGATTTTGCCTTTGCTTTGAAATCATTATCAAATAAGACATTGTTAATCTGGCTTTTTAATTGAGAAGGGATACCCACGATTGAATCAGCTAACTTTTCTGTGCCTTGAAAAAGTGGTAGAATTAGGGTACCATTGATATTATTTCCTGAACTTACTGTGATTTGCATGCTTTCACCTATTAGCGCCTACGGGCTACAGCATTTCAACCTAATTACAATTTAATTTCAATAATCATTT